>CBIHPB010000140.1:0-9071 GCA_966211485.1 uncultured Bdellovibrio sp. | reverse complement strand
TGGAAACCAAATACCTGTTCGCACTTTTGCAGAAAGAGCGGGCCGGCACCGTCAAGCTCAAGCGCTATCATCAAGACGCCATCGATGCCATTCGCTCGGAAGCAATGAAAGTCGAGAAGCGAATTCAGATCGAGAAAAAACTGAAAACGGAAGAACAGGCCGTTTTCTACTCGAACTGGTTGTACTCGGCTGTCCATCTGCTGACCACGCTCGACGAGAAAATGACCTTCGAGAAAATCTGCAAGAGGCTTGATCTCCCGGCGGCCAAGGCTCGGCAAATTGTAGACTTTCTTGTTTCCATTCAGCTGATTGTGCCAGAAGGTTCGCACTACAAAGCGGGCGTACGATCGACACATATCGATCGCAGCTCGCCCTTTCTGCTTCAGCATCATACGAACTGGCGATTGAAGGCGATTGATCGCGCGGAAAATCTTTCGGAAGAAGAGCTGATGTACACGGCCAATTTTTCGGTCGACGCCAAAGACTTTAACCGGCTTCGCGAAGAGCTCATGCTGGTCATTCAAAAATTCATGGCTGTGGTGAAGGACTCGCCGGCCGAAGAAATCGCCCAATTCAATATAGACCTGTTCTGGATTTAGCCTTAAGCCCGCCCAAGGGGGGCCGCTGGCTTGGATCTTGTATTTTCAAGTCCCCATGGGAAATCGCGGATTTAAATCGCTTATATTAGCAATGGGCCTGTTTTTGGCCCTGGGGGCTGTCGCTCAACCAGTCAGTCCCGCAAAGAGTGGCAATGCGGCCGTAAATCCCTATCCTTTCAACGTCAATCCGTCGGCGCCCAGGGGACTTGAAAACCTTCGAAAAGAGCTGATGGTCATCGAATCTGAAATGCAGCCTGCCAATAAATCTTCAGGCGTGAAAACCAAATCCGCTCAAGATTTGAAAAATGGTGTTTCAGATGTGTTCAATTCAAACGGATTCGATCAGGGCAAGCAGCAGCAGAAAATCGACTCGATCAAAAGCCTGGGCGGAGTCAACGGCGGTGGCGGTGACGATGTCGGAATTGAATTTGAAGCTACACTTCGATCGGCCTTGTTGAAATTAGGCCGCAGCTTTCCACAGTTGTACGGCCGAATGATGGCGGCAAAGCTGACACAGATTCTGGCCTCTCTCCGAATCATGTCTTTGGATGTTTCCATTTCAGCCCGCTACCAAAATCTTCTGCAAGATTCTGTTGCGGCCAATGATCCCATCTACCGAATCATCATCGTCAATCCCGCCAAGTGGCGGGCGATCCGAAGCGGTGTCGTGGCCGAAGGAATCGCACTGCACGAAGTGGCTTCGATTCTGGGACTGGAAAAAACAGGACGCTATCCGATCACATCAGAATACGTCCGCGCTTTCGGTTGGTCGGTTCATGATCTGAAAAATGAATTGTTCGTGCGTGATCGTCTGGCGCAAGCCTTGGCTTTGAATTCGGATCACGGATTTTTTATGGCCTTGGCAATTGCCTTCGAAGAGCTGCCAACGAAAGACGAAGCCAGCGATGGCGAAATCGTGTTCCGTCCGACGGCGGGTCTTCAGCTGGATTTCGAATGTGGCGGGCTGAGTTTTAGCTATTTCCCGCGCACCGGATATTTCGCCATCAACAAGCTGCGCGATTCCGACCCCAAACTTCGCCAGTATTTTTCAGCCTTCCAGGTTTTGGAAATCCGCCAGGGTCGTCGCGGTGATTTGAAAGTCAAAGCCAAGGTCGACGATGCTGGTCAAACAGCGATATTCGCCACCGAAGCCGAGCTGACGTTCAGCTACCAAGGGCGAACGGGTGCCTCCACCACAAAAATGAATGATTATTTCTCCTATCAATTAAACCTCGAGGTCATCCGTCACAACGATCGCGCCACCACGGATTATACCAAGCAGCTCAGCTGTGATGTCGATCTCAGCAAGTGGAGCCTTTAAACAACAACGTGTCCGGCTGCTTCAAGACTTGATAGGAACACGCAAGCAAGTTAACCCTTTTGCTTATGACAACACCCAATCAAACCCCCAGTATCGCCAGTCTCACACCAACCATTTGCCAGCTCATGGAAGTTCCATTTCGAACTTCAGCGCAGGCGCTTGATTCAGTGATGGGGAAAACCTCAAAGAAATTGGAAAAGTGTTTGATCTTTGCGCCGGATGCATTGGGTTTGCATCTGCAAGCGCAGTTGCCAGAGATGTTTCAAGATCTGCAGGCGCAGTCATCCGTCAGTGTCAATCTGCTGGCTGAACTTCCATCCGTGACACCGGTTTGTTTTGCCTCGATGTACAGCGGGCTTGCGCCAAACGAGCACGGGATCACCCAGTACGCCAAGCCTGTCCTTCAATGCGACACTTTGTTTGATTTCCTGGCCCGAGCTGGCAAGCGGGTGGCGATCGTCGCTGTAGAAAAATCCAGCATCGATTTGATCTTCCGCAATCGGCCGATCGATTATTATTCAGAAAAATACGATGCCGAGGTCACCGAGCGTGCGATCCAGCTTCTGAAGGCCGATCAGCACGATGTGATCTTGGTGTATCACCAAGAATACGACGATGCCTTGCATGCGACGACACCCTTCTCAGAGCGGGCACTGACGGCAGCTCGCAATCATCATCGGTCTATTTTTAGGCTTCGGCAGGAAATGAATCAGGCGTGGAATGGGTATGACCGCCTGATGGCGGTGACCCCAGATCACGGGGCGCACATTGATTCGGCATCAGGAAACGGCGATCACGGTTTGGATATTCCAGAGGACCGCAACGTCCGCCATTTCTTTTTCTTTCACGAGGCCAGTCAATAACCAGCCACGAAATTTGGCTCGCAGATTTGCGAGCCAACTGGGTGGGAAGGCCTGGCGGCGGATCAACCGCGGCGGCCTTGCTCCACTTTCTTGGTCATTGCTTTGAGCTTGCTAGTCTTTGCGCGGATTTCAGCCGACTTCTTTTTGATGTTGGCTTTCTTTTTCATCATCGCGATCTTTTGCATCTTCTCGCGCTTCAAAGCCTCTTGGTATTTGCTCATCGCCATTTTGTAATCGTCTTGAGTCTTCTTCAGCTGAGCATCCATTTCCTTGGCTTTTTCCTGACGCTCGACCATGCGCTCGAGGGCCGCATCTTTTTTCTGCAGAACGGCGTCGTGTGAGCGCTGAAGGCGTGTCTTCTGGCTTTCAGATGCAACTAAAATCTTCTGCGCTTTTTGCTCAAGCTTCTGAGCCTCGCGGAATTCGCGGTCGTACTTCATGCGATCGGCTTGCAGGCGCGAGATCTCTCGTTCGTTCTGAGCACGCTCTTTCTTCGCTGAAGCTTCGGACATATGAGCTTGGCGGATTTCTTCTTTCAAGCGTTTCACATCTTCAAAGTGACGCTGGCGTTCTTTATCCAAACGCTCGCGAGACAATTCGTTTTCTTCTGTTTCGGCGATCATATCAGCGACAGCTGTTTCGCTATCGATCTGCAGATCGTTGATGTCGTCTTCAGCGCGTGCCTGTGAAAACGAAAGTGCAGTTGAGATAAAGGCGATTGTTGCCAATGCCAGAACCGATTTCTTCATTGAAAATGTCATATGTGACTCCCACCCATTAGGTCCCCCCAGCGAGGACTGTTCGGGATATACATGAGCAAGTGCCGGGCCATGGATTCAGGTGGTTCAAATCAAAAGTATTGTGGGTTGATAAAACCGCTTTCGAAATATTTATAGGATTGTTGTGCCCTTAGTCGCCTTTGCTACTTGTCATAGGGAGCCCAGAATTCAGCCTGTCTATTGACCCTGTTTGGAGGCACTCCTATCATCAAAGAATGCGTGTCACATGTTTGCTCGTTCTATCTTCCTTCGCTTTTTCGGCGCTTGCTCAGGTTTCATTTCGGCCGCAGGCGGGGCTTGGCTTTACGGACAATGCGAATTTCGAGGACACTCAAAAGGATGCTGATTTTTTCTGGTGGGTGCGAAGCTCGAACTCGCTTTTGAAAAAAGACTCGGAATGGAATCTTTGGCTCAACTATCGGGGCTATTTCAAAGAGCATCAGAACAATGTTCTGACCTACCGGCTGGGGGATACCTTATCAGGGCAGAACTCGGCGATCGGAACCTATGAATGGGACCTGGCGGCCGGTGGGCAAAAGTACACTGAGGAAAGTCCGGGCACAACAGAATCCAGCTTTGACAATGTTTACGCCGAAACCTCTCTGTTGAAAACATGGGGCCTGCAAAAAAATCTGGATCTCAATTTCGAGCCTCTCTATCAATTCAAGTACTATCCTCAATTCGATGGCCGTTCCGATCACACGTTGTCAGCAAATCTGCTTTTCGATTGGAATTTTCATGTGGTGCAGTCCTTAAATCCCTATCTTGAAATTGGTTGGGTTCAATCCAGCCTGTCGCTTTATTCAAAGAACTACCTGGAATTTGGCACGGCTTGGAAATATACGCCGCGACCGGATCTGAAATACATGTTGAACTTATTGTCGAAGTATTCGGCGTATCCAAGCCGGAAAGTATCTGAAACAACTGTGATTTCGGACAAACGGGGCCGCTCTCGATCACTGTCTCAAGATGGAATTGAGACCCAATCTTTGATTCAATTTCAAGGAACTGTCGTTAAAATATTAGAAAAGGCCGAGCTTCGCGGAACGATTGGTTTTAGCCAACAAAGCACGCGAAGCGGGATCGAGGACTATTCCGAGTTTCAGTGTTTAGCTTCGATTTTGGTGCCTCTGTAATCAAGCCCAGGAGGTTTCACATGAAAAAGTGGTTTGTTCTTTCTCTCTTAGTCGCCATTCAAATGGCTATTGTGTCTCCGGTGATGGCAGACGAAGACGAATTGGCAAAAGAAGAGACGGCAGCCGAATCCGTCAAAGACCGTCCAGAATGGGTGCAGACTTTGAAGTCCCAGCACAATTTAACCGATGCTCAGATACAAACCATGAAAGACCAGGGACTGAATTATCCCCAAATGGCAATGACGTCAGCTCTGGCTGAAAAGTCAGGCAAGCCCCTGGAAGACGTGCTGAAAATGCGCACCGAAGGAAAAATGGGTTGGGGAAAGATCGCCAAAGAGCTGGGTGTGCCGCCAAAGGAAATTGGCCAGGCGGTTGCAGCCGCTCGACATGAAATCCGGGATGACAGACGTGAAGCCAAAGAGGCCAAGCGTGAAGCTCGGATGGCAAAAAGAGAAGCCAAACGGGCTGAAAAAGCCGAGAAAAAGCACAAATAAGCGGATTCTCACTGGAATTCTTTCTGCGCTATGGATTCCCATGGCGCAGAAGTGGCCGGCCATGATAAATCTGGCCTCACTGTGAAATTTGAAAAATACCATCTCTCTGAAGACCTTTTGCGAAACCTCAATAACAACGGATTTTTCCGCACGACGGACATCCAATTCAAGGCGATCCCTTCCATCTTAAAAGGCGAAGACGTCCTGGCCATCGCGCAAACGGGAACCGGGAAAACCGCGGCTTTCGCGATTCCAATTATCGAGCGCATTCACGCCGAAAAATCCAGCAAGCGCGTGCTGGGGATCAAGTGTCTTGTGATGGTGCCGACTCGTGAACTGGCTCAGCAAATTGGCGAGGTCTTTCATCAGTTTTCAAAACACACCAAGGTCAAAGCCTTTGCCGTTTTTGGAGGTGTGGAGATGGATCCACAGATTCAAAAGCTGCAAGAGGGAATTGATATCCTGATCGCAACCCCGGGCCGCATGATGGATTTGATCATTCGCCGGTTTATCGATCTCAATCAAATTGAAATGCTGGTTTTGGACGAAGCCGATCGCATGTTGGATCTGGGCTTTATCGACGATGTCGAATCTGTGAAGCGAAAGCTCACTCGCCGGCATCAGACGATGTTTTTCTCGGCGACGATCAATCCCGAGATCAAGAAGCTGGCCTATTCGCAAGTTCGCAGCAACGCGATTCGCATTCAGATTTCGCCGGACGATCCAGTTTCGAAAAACATCTCGCACTACGTGATGCATGTTGAAATGGATGATAAGCGCTTTTTCTTGGCCGAGTACATTCAGCAAAATCCAGAAGGCAAATTTATCATCTTCGTTCGCACCCGTGTTCGAGCCGAACGTGTGGCCAAAGCTATGGAACGAGTCAAAATCCAAACGAAGACGATCCACGGCGGTGCTGATCAATCCGATCGCGAAGAAGTGATGAAAGCTTTCCGCACGGGACAGTGTCCGATTCTGATCGCGACTGATGTCAGCGCGCGTGGAATTGATATTCCGGATGTCACGCATGTGATCAACTACGATTTGCCAGAAGTTCCTGAAAATTACGTTCACCGCATCGGGCGAACGGGACGGGGATTCAACAAAGGCATCGCGGTTTCATTCTGCAGTTCCGAAGAAAAGCAGATCCTGAAAGACATCGAAGATCTGGTGAAAAAACCGATCGAGGTCATCAAGGTCAGCAAAAGCGATTACGAAATGATCGTCGAAGCGCCTCCGGCGGACACAAGTCTTGAAGATCTGATCGCCAGTGCTGAAGCCTTCGAGAAAAAATCCAAGCGCAAGAAAAAGAAATAATTTGAAAAAACGCCCGTGGCCTTTTGGCTTCAGCTCATATGCAGCAAGCCAGAAGGTCACCAGTCTGCATTTCCGTTTTCAATATTTTGCAGTACTCTCGCTACAAGTGGAAAAAACAGCACTGGTTTTCCGGCCACAGTGACAAATGAACCTCTCTGAAATTCGGACAATCAGCTTGCGGCCTTTCTGATTTTGCAGTGAAACAACCTCAAGTCGAAAGAATATTTCTTTCGCGGAGGTTATCTGCACATGGAAACAAATTTGAATTCACTTATTTTCGCAGCGATGGTGTTGTTCTCATCTCATGCTGTAATGGCCGAATCAGACGCTGGCCATAAACCCGCTGTCGGCGATATCAAGGACAGTGAAATTGATCGCATCGATCGCCGAGTCAAATCACATCAGTTCACGTCAGTCGGTTTCGGACCTTTCGGTTCCAGCAAATCGAACGATGGCGGCGTGATGTACGGGCTTTCCTATGGAAAGACCTGGGAAGCCAATGAGACAGGTGAAATTCGCGTCGATTCGCAACTGGCGGCGAATGGAAAAAACCAGTACGTGAATTTTGGCTTGGGTTACGGCTATCTAGCATCGACCGGAGATTTTTCGCCGGTTCTGGGGGCTCAGCTAGGTGGTGGGTATGCTCACTACAAATCAGGTGACGAGACGAAAAATGCGGGTGGATTTAGTGGAGGAGTGTACGCCGGGATGAGATTTCTTCGAACGGCGGACACGCAGTTGGAATTACTTGGCAGCTACAACGCGATTTTTGCTCAGGACACGCCCGGCTTTTACGGATTGCAGCTGCGGATTTTGTACTGATCTTGAGTTAGTCGATATAAAGCGTCCAGCCTTGGTGGTAGCAATCGCCACCATAGCAGGACGTGTGAGAATCACGGCCGCGCCAGAAGGAAAAGCGGGTCTCAGAGCGCTTCACGGTTTCTTAAAGTTCACCAGGATTCTTCCAGCATACATTTGCGAAATCAGCGCGGCGACGATGAGAACAGCTGCAAAGGAAAATGTTGTTTTCATCCCAAAAGTCATGGCCTCACGGCTGGCAGTTTCCAGAGCGCCGATACAGAGATTGAAAATTGCGCTGGTCACGACAGCTCCCGTGATCAATCCCAGATTGCGTGAAACGCTGAGAAGTCCCGAGACCACGCCTCGATCTTCAGATTTTCGCTTGGACATCACCTCTGAATTATTGGCAGCCTGAAAAATTTGATAACCGGGGCTTAGGGTCGCAACAGAAACAGCGTAGCCAATCCATCCGTAAGTTTCAGAAAGACACGTCAGGCCTGCAAGTCCAAGGAACATGATCGCCAGTCCGATCCGGCTGATTCGGCCGGCACCGAAACGGTCCACGAGCCGGCCAGCGGGATATCCTGTGAGCATGGACATCGTGGGCCCCAGCGACATGAGAAGGCCCACATGGGCTGAATCAAAATCCAAAGCTTTTGATAAATAAAACGGTCCGACGATCAAAGTCGTCATCATCACAGTTGAAACTGTTGCATTGGATAAAAGATTGATTCGTAAAATTCGATCGCCAAACACCTCGGTTGAGATCAGCGGGAAAGCCGTTTTCTTTTCGAACTTCCAGAAGAGAACAAGACCGACAGCGCTTGCTCCGAGCAGAAGGGCATTGGAGATGGAGACCTGCCCCTTTCCCAACGTCATTGCCAAAGCGTAAGACGCCAATGCCAACATCAGCAAAGCCGATCCCGTAATATCTAGTTTTTGATGCGCCTGTATGCCGGGTTGCTCGGTTCTGGGAACGAAAAGCGAAAGCAAGCCAAGGTTGAGAACTCCGATCAAGCTCATCAGATAGAACACGGCCCGCCAGCCACCAATCGAGATCAGAAAGCCTCCCACGGAAGGTCCCATCGCTGTGCCGATGGCGGAGACTGTGCCCATCAGGCCCATGGCGCTTCCCAATTTTTTTGTTCCAGAGAATTCGCTGACCGAAGCGACCGCCAATGCCATCAAGGTCGCGGCACCGACCCCCTGTAGGCAACGAGCTATGAGGAGCGTTGAAAAGTTTAAAGCCACTGCGCCAATAGCTGCTCCCAGACTGTAAAGAACTGTGCCGGCCAACATCACCTGCTTTCGGCCCCAGATGTCTCCAAGGCGTCCCATGGTGACGGTCAGAACAGTCGTCATGAGAAGGTAGATCAAGGTGAGCCACTGAACGGCCGAAAAATGAATCTGTAAAGAGGCCGAGATCGCGGGGAGTGCGACGTTGGTAATGCTCACGCTCAGGGACGCCATTAACATGCAAGAAGCAAGGGTCCGTATTGTCCAGCGATTGGAAGATACTGATGTGTTCATTTTGGATCTCCTTGGCATCCCTGGTTTCCGTCTAAAGATAGGTTGAAAATCAGATGCCTTTCGTCTATTCTGCAACCTCAAGTAAACTTGAGGTCAAGGGTATGCAGCAAAAAACGACAAAGAAAATACTTGATATCGGCGAAGTGGCTGAACTGACAGGTCTTCCCGTGTCCGCATTGAGATATTACGAAGAGCTGGGATTGATCCGATCCATGGGACGACACGGATTGA
>CBIHPB010000139.1:0-9117 GCA_966211485.1 uncultured Bdellovibrio sp. | reverse complement strand
ACATCTTTTTTGGCTTTTTTTGTTTGTTCACTTCGTTGTAGAAATCGCGCATCCATTCCATCTGGGGGACAGAGCAGGTTTCGTAACCCGGGCATTGCAGTTTGCAGCCCACGCAGGTTGGAAGAGTCAGCGGCACGTCAAAGGCGATCGAATCCACCGCATCGTGATACTGAGTCACGATTTCGTGGATTTTAAGATCGGCTGAAATAAATTCTTCGGTTTTGATTTTTTCATACAAACGAGCCAGGAATATTTTCTTGTGCTCGGGGAAATATTCGACCACGGCCACACAGGCCTTGTCGGATTTTCCTCCGGACAAAGACAGACCGATAAACCGGTGAGGTTTCTCGGTCATCTGATGAGGCTTTTCGGAATGTGACTTCGACGCCTTCCCTAGTTCGGAAGCTTCCCGACTGGTTTTGCGGCGAGCACTTGAAAGCCGGCTTCTTGGCATGCTTTTTTGACTCCTTCGCGCTGGGCAGGCTCGGTCCACACCAGAACACAGCCTCCGCCCCCTGCTCCGCAAATTTTAACAGCCTTGGCTCCGGCTCGCAAAGAAACTTCAGCCAATTTGTCAATTTCAGGGCTGGTGAATGCAGGTGCCAGCTTCACACGCGCTTTAAATTCTCGCTGAAACAATCCCGGCAAAGCATTCCACTGCCCTTTCAGCACGGCATCTGTCGTCTCTTCCGCAATGTATTTCAAATCCCACAGCGCCTGCATCGTCTGCGGATCTTTTTGAATGGCCTTGGTTAGCACTTCGAAATTATTCAATCCCGAGTGATGAGCTTTGCCTGTGTAAACCAACATAAAATTCTGCTCGAGCACGGTCGTTTCGGTGTCAAGCACATCCTGCTTAATTCCATCAGCCGAATAGCGCAGAATATTGATCCCGCCACTGACAGGTGGATAGTAATCCTGCGTTCCCGTTGGCGTGTGCAAAACTGCGGATTCAATATTGTGAGACACTTCGACAATCCGGTGCGAGCCATGCCACGGCCTTTCGCAAAACTGTGCAAAGGCTTTCATCAAGCTAACCGTCAGGCTGGAGCTTCCGCCCAAACCGCCACCGACCGGACTGTCCGAGCGAGTTTGCAGACGAAATCCTTTTTTTGGTTTCCAATAGTGCAGCTGAGCCTTCAGCAGCGCCAGTTTCGAATCCGTGTCATTCAGGCACTCGTCCAAAGATGAAAATGCTTTTTGAAAGCGTAAATCATCCGAAATCAGCTCGATCTTGCCGTTATCAAGCGGAGTGATCTCGGCTGTGGTCAAGATGTCGATGGCAATATTGATGGTCGTCGCCCCGCCGACAAAATTGTAAAGCGGCCACAGATCCAAAGTTCCGCCGGCCAAATCCACTCGGGTGGGAGATCTCACGATAATAGGTGCTGATGTCACTTGACGCTCTCTTTTTTAATCAGGTCATTGAGATTCAGGGAATTGATATCACTTTCACTGACGTTGAATTCATGCGGATAGCCCGAAGCCTGGGCCGAGAAAACACTGACACGGCTTCCTTTGGCATCCGTGACGGAACGAAGAGCTCCCCATTTGAGATGAAAAACTTCCTGGTCGCCATCACCTTTGAGGGAAATTTCTTGCTCGTAGCGAGCATCTGGTCCTTTTGAAAAATCGGCAATCGTCATTTTCTCCAAAAGGCCAAGGATCTCTTTTCCTTTTTCGTCTTCCGAATTCAGATGAAAACTTTTCGAGCCCAATTTGATATCCAGCTTTTTGACTTTCGCTCGGTCAAATTGAAAGGGCTCGGCGCGGTCTCGAAAGCCGTCGGCGGACAGAATTTGAAACTTTCCCAGCTCTGAGGGAGCAATTTTTAAAACAAAATCCGGTTCGCTGACATGCACCCGTCCGACTTTGTCCGATCCCATGGCAAAATCCGCCACCCATGGTTTCAAGCCAGAATCTTTGCTGGCTTCCATCGTCAGGCGAAACTGGGCCGGCTGAAGCCCCCACTTTTTCAGTTCTTCGGATTTGGCATTTCCTTCAGCGATAAATTCCAAAACTTCGGTGGAGTTGAGCTGACCTAATAGCTCGCGAACTTTGTTCTGATCCAGTTTCCAGTCGGGATGCGCGTCCAAGAACCACTGCGCATCTTTCTTGCTGAGCTGAAATTTCTCGCTGCCTTTTTCGAACGTGATCTTTTCAGTCGAGGCATTCGATCGGCGCATCAGTCGCTTGTCGCGAAAATCCACAGCCGTTTTGTCGAGCTTCGTAAACCACGTCGAGCTGGCAATCTGGACTTTGTTCTCGCCGTCTTTTCGGAGGTAAGCATCGCCTTGATAATTTTTTCGGGAGCCGATTTGAAAGCGATGGGATTCACCAGAATTTAAAATCAGCTCAAGTTCCCCTTTGGGTTGATCCAATCCAAAATTGGCCAGTTCAACCTTATCCCCTTCAACAACAGTTTCCTGGGCCGTTTCGGTCGAGATTCCGTCGATGTACTTTTCAATCGCTTCGCCATCGGCCACATCGGCCGCAGGCTTGGTCATCTTCCAGCCTTTGACATCACGTTCGACGGCGATTTCCTGACCGTTCGTTTTCAAAACCAGTTTTTGCACTTGATCTGGATCGAGTGGAAAAACCCGCTTTTGTTCGGTGGATTTTTTGGCCTCGGACAAAACCGACCGGTAATCGTAGACGGCATAGCCCACCACGACAAAAACACAGGCCGCAAAAATCGCGAACTTCTTCTGCTTCGGCTTCACGCAAATCTCCGTCGGTACCAAAGCGTCCCACTGATGATCAACATCAAGATCGGCACCGGAATGATAAAGCCAAAGATAAACACGTAGAATTGACCTTCAGTGATCTGCATCTGGGTCACGTCGACTTCTTTCGGCGAAATGCTAATCACATTTTCTTCTTTGGCCAAAGCCGCAACGGTGTTCAGCGCCAGGTCCCGGTTGATATTTTTATACAAAAGCTGGTTTGAGAGAAAATCCACGTCTGAAAACACGACCATGCTAAAATCCTTGGTCGCATCTGGTGAAAACTTTCCTTTCAGCGTAGCTGCAACACTGAAAGGGCCAGGCTTCGCTGCCCCACTGAACTTTGTATCTGGAAATCCCATGGCGTTGGCATCGGTGCGCGCCAGATCTTCATAGACAATCCCTTCCGGAGTTTTTTCTTTGACGATCGCTGATGGCAATTTCATCACGACCAATTCGTTCCGTCCGAATGGCTTTGTGATCGCCTCGGTCTCTGAAAACTGTGTGACTGGTGTGACCTGCGGATTGACCGCTTTGCCAAGTGGCGTGTCCATGACCTGCACCACATAATCTTGAGTGATCTTCACACCTAGTTTGGAGGAAAGCCACTCGGATAATCCTGAACTTGATTTTCCCTTCAGCGCCAGCACCAGGCTGCCCCCGCGCTTCATGTAATTCTCAAGCGCCTTCTTTTCATGATCCAGGAACTCGTGCTGGGCACCAGCAACAAAAACTAGATCTGCATCCGCTGGAACTTCAGGTGTCGTGTTCAAGCTCAGAGGCGAGACCACATAGCGGTTGCTCTCCATCAGCTTGCGGAAAATATTCATGGCGGCTGGTTCCTTGGCGTCGTCGAAATCGCGCTCGCCATGACCGGTGGTGAAATAAATTTTCTTGTCTTTGTCGCGCGTCACCTTTACCAAAGCACCGGTCAGCTCTTGCTCGTCAATTTTCTCGATGCGGCTTTTTCGTCCTTTGTATTGAACAAAGACCAGGCCCGAACCTTTATTGACGCCGAACTCTTCCGTCAGTTTTGGATTTTCATTCACTTCGACGAATTGTAATTTCACAAGCGGTGATTCGTCCCTGTATTTTTTAATCAGATCATCGAAAGCCCGGCGGTTTTCATCCACCCCTTCGGCCCCGCGCTGGTAGAAGTACAGAACCAGCAGGTCTTCGTTCAGGTTTTTCAGCAAAGTCTTGCTTTGATCGGACAGACTGTTCACTTTCGCCGACGAGAAATCAAAGACCTTGTACTTGCGCGCCCCTAAATAATTCAAAGCCGCCAGCAGCATCAGCGTCAGCAAGATCATGGCGCCCATGCTCATGCCTTCTTTGGTGGTCTTGACCGTCATGAATTCAGAAAAAGTGCGGCGCGAATTCCAAAGCCCCGCCACCAAAAATCCCACGAACAAAATCAGCGGCACAAACATGTAATGTTCCCAGCCGCCCAAGATCAGGCGTAGGACCAACAAGCAGACCAGGGAAATCGCCGACAATAGCAAAAAGACGATGCTATGTTTTTTCATCGCTTATCTCCAGCGCGAGCTCTCAACCACTCGCTCACATAAAAAGCAGAAAAGGAAAATCAGACTGAATAAAAAAATCAAACTGCTGGTGCGGATTGTTCCCTCGACCAGGCTGACCAGGTGCTGATTGATCGAGATGTGCTCGAAGATCTGGCGGGCCAACGGCGTGTCCACCACGTCGACACCGATGCCGACAAACCATACGGCCATATTCAGCATGACGGCCATGACGTAAGCGACCACCGCTGATTCGGTCAATGCCGAGGCGAAAAGATCCATCGCTGCGTACACGGCACCGACGATAAAGATTCCAAGAAAGGCAATCAACAGCGGAGCCCAATTCAGTTTTGTGAAAGCCGCGGTCGATGCCGGATACAGGAAAGATAAAAAGCACAGTCCGAAGATGGCCGCCATGGCCGCCATAAATTTACCGGCCACGATCTGCGCCGATGACACCGGCGACGTTAAAAGCAAATCAAACGTGCGAAGCTTTTTTTCTTCGGCGAACAGGCGCATGGTGAAAGCTGGAACAATAAAGATCAAAATCAGATTCAGGATGTTCAGCTGCGGAAGGAAGACCTGATAGTGCACGTTCAGCGCTTGCTTGGGCATATCCGGTTGCATGATCGCGGATTGCAAAGCCACCGCAAATTTATTCAAGACATTTGGGTAAACCCAGCTGAACACGGCCGAGCATAAAAATGCGACGATGTAATAGTTCGGGCTGAAGTAAAAACCTTTGGCTTCTTTTTTGGTAATGGCAAGAACTTGGCTCATGGGTGCACCTCATTCGATCCGTAAGTCAGTTTCAGGAAGATGTCTTCCAGGTCCGCTTTCGCTGATGTGATTTCAAGTAAGCCGTAACCTTTTTGAATCACCTGCGAGGCAATTTTTTCGACCATGTCGTCGTTTTCTTGCGTGTCCAAGATCCAATCTTGCTGACTGCCGCCTGCTTGCACCTTCAAAACACCTTGAATGCCGGATAGATCGCGCGCGATTTCAGCTCCAGGTCGCTTCAGTTTCAAATTCACTTTGCGGCTGCCGGTTTGCAGTCTCGAGAGATTGCTCAGCGATTCTTGCGCGACGATCTGGCCTTTGTTGATGATAATAATTCGCTCGCAGGTGGCTTGAACCTCGGGCAAAATGTGGGTCGAGAGAATAATCGTGTGATGGCCGCGCAGTTCTTTGATCAGGTCGCGAATCTCGGCGACTTGTTTGGGATCCAGACCGACAGTGGGCTCGTCCAAAATTAAAACTTCGGGGTCGGACACCAGGGCCTGGGCAATGCCCACGCGCTGTCTGAAACCTTTTGAAAGATTGTGGATCAAACGCTTTTCGACAGAGCCTAATTGCGTTTTTTCGATCACGTGGGCGACGTTTTTGCCGAGCTTTGCTTTTTCGACACCTTTGAGCTCGGCCACGTAGCGCAGATAATCCCGCACTTTCATGTCCATGTAGACCGGCGGTGTTTCCGGAAGATAGCCGATGCGTTTTTTCACTTCGATCGGATTTTCAAAAACATCAAAGCCGCTGACTTTGGCGACACCGGATGTGGGGGCCATAAAGCCAGTGATGATTTTCATCGTCGTTGATTTACCGGCCCCATTGGGCCCCAGAAATCCGACGACTTCACCTTTGTTGACTTGAAAATTCAGAGATTGAATGGCGACGGTGCCGCCGTAGCTTTTGGATAAATTTTGGACTTCAATCACACAATGCCTCCTGCCTAGATGTCACCGAATAACTCAGCCGCATGTGGGTTGAAAAATTTTAGAATTTACAGAGGGAAATGCAATCAGAAAAAAAGATGCCGAATCAGCTCTTTGACGCGAAACTATAGACTTGAGGATTGTGATAGGTGACGCGGCCTAATTTATCGCCTTTGATCGGACGAACATACCGGCATTCGACGACCACCACGTCATATTTGGAACCCATTTCGACCTTTTTTTGACCGATAGTTTCACGAATCAGCCATTCCGAGACCTTTTGAATGTGCTTCAGAGGCACTTCTTTTTGACGAGGCCGCACAATGATCGCGTGTGCACCCGGATAATCCTTCAGATGCATCCAAAGATCCCAAGCCTGGGCCTGGCGCAAAATCTCGAGATTGTCCCGGGCCGACTTTCCCATAACCGCTTCGAAATTTTCATCCAGTTGAAGCCGTCTCCCCTTGGCTTCGGATTTTTTATTCGCTTTTTGCAAAAGCCGGCTTGCCGCCGACGGGGCCGTGGTTGATTCAATGGGCTCGGGATGCTCTTCGATACTTTTTTGAAGTTTGGCAATTTCTTCGCGCAGTTTTTGAGCGCGCTCTTCCGTTCCCGCTCGCTTTTTCTTCAATGACTTGGCCTGAGCAAAGGCGTTTTCCATATTCCAGCTGCGAGATTTGTCGGATTTGTTCAAAGCCTTGAGGTGCTCTGGAATGTCGCCCGAGTATTTGAGGATTTCACCGAGCTCATTCCACTGTGAAGCTGCATCGGATTTCAGAGATTCTTCGATGGACTGTAGGGCTTTGGATTTTTTCTCGATATCGCGGATGCGCTGATCGGATTTTTTGGGCGTAGCACCAGCTCCACCAGCGCCTGCACCGGCGGCCGATGGGCCCGACTTTTTTTGCTTTTCCGACAGCCACTGCTGGCCTGCTTTCAGCCAGTTTCGCCCCGCCTCTTCGCCCGCGTCAGGCGCTTGGGATGGCGGAAGCTCGCGCGGTTTTTCCCAGGAGATTTTTTTGACTGACTTTTTAGCGCCATCGACATCGTGGGCTTCGGCCAAAATATTAAATGCATTTGGGATCAGACGAATTTCGAGGTGACAGCGCCGGGCACCGCCTGAAAGTTCGATATCCAGCACGCGGCCTTTTTCGGATTTCACTTCGCACTTTTCCCAACGCAGATTTTTGGCGTTGGAATTCAGGAAAAGCATCAAAGGTTTGGGACGTTTTTCGACCCTGGGTTCTTCTTCCAAATACAGGGCCAGAGGCCGGCGTGGATTGGTGTCCAGGACCAGATAGAGTTCTTTGAATTTGTAGAATTGCAGAACCACCACCTGACCATTGGTCCAGTGATCCTGAAGCTGAGCCCCCTGCATTTGCTCCTGAAGCCATTCGGCAAAACTTTGAAGCTCTTGGTACGAGAAAGATTCCATCTGTCTCAAGTTGGCTCTTAGGAAATCAATTGTCCAGCCGAAAAGAACTTTGATGAAGAACGACCATCTGCTCAAACTGTTTAAGAAGCATCTTGAAAACATCGACCCCGAAACCCAAGGCGTCGAAGATCTCGTTTACGAAGTCGTTGGCGATTACATGGCTTACCTGATGAAGAAGGGCCACATCCCACATCATGTGATGGACACTTTGGAAGGCGATCTGCGTGAAGAGGTTCTGGAAATCTACCGCAAGGTCACATACGGTCACTTGAACTTGAAATCCTACAAAGACTCGCAGAAAACCAAAGTTAAAATTCCGCGCTCGTCCTGATTCTGGCACACGTCAGTTCACCTGTTCGGCTCTGCTGGATACGCTCGGATCAAGCTTGAACCTGACTGGCCCTGCTGACACTCGAGCTTCGAGCGCCAGCAGGCTTGCCTCTGATGGGTCATGAGCCACTGAAAACTTAGCTCGCCTTTTTCTGTGTGACGGCGGGGCCGCCGTCGATTGTAGTGAACAGTTCTTCAACCAAGTGGTGAATCTCGCGCGACTGGTGGCTTAGCTGTTCGGACGAGGCCGCGGCTTGCTCGCTGGAGGCGGCATTTTGTTGAGTGACCTTGTCCAGCTCGTTGATGGCCTTGTTGATGCTCTCGACACCTTGAGATTGCTCTCTGGAAGCATTTGAAACTTCGGCATTGAGGTTGGACACCTTTTCGACTGATACCACGATCTGATTCAGGAACTCACCGCTTCGGTGAGCGATGCTTGAGCCCTGCTGAATCTTTTCGACGCTTTCCCGAATCAAGCTTGAAATTTCCTTCGCTGATGTGGCACTTCGTTGCGCCAAAGCCCGCACGGCTTCGGCAACGACCGCAAATCCCTTTCCCTGCTCGCCGGCTCGGGCGGCTTCGACTGCCGCGTTTAAGGCCAGAAGATTGGTCTGAAAGGCAATGTCATCAATCACGGCCGTGATCTCTTCAATCTTTTTTGAGCTGCTTGAGATCTCGCCCATGGCTAAAATCAATTGATCCACCTCGGCTTTCCCTTGGCGGGCCCGCTGTTCACACTCGGCCGACAAATCTTTCGCCTGATCCGCATTTTTCGAGTTGAGGTGGATCATCGAGGACATTTCTTCCGTCGAAGCCGTCGTTTCCTCAAGTGAAGCCGCGGCCTGCGAAGACGAAGAACTGAGCGCTGTCGACGAGCTTGAAATCTCCTGCCCCGCCTGCGCCAGACTTTCCCCGGCGGTTCTAAGACGAGTCGTGATTCCATTGAGAACCGAAATCGGACCCCGGATCAGGAAAATCGCCAAAGCAATGGCCGCAATAGAAAGTCCAACCGCCCAGCCAGCAATATTCCAGGTCGCCGATGTGGCCGCAGCTTTCACCGGCCCGAGATCTGAAACAATGGCAAACACACCGTGCAATTTCCCGTCGCTCCAATTTTCCATTTGGTAACCCAGAACATCTTTTCCATTCTTCCAAACGGATTGAGTTGGATTTCCATGACAATTCAGGCAACCCAGCTTTTCCGTCAGGTGCACCGGTCGGTAGACAATGACTTCGTTGTCCGTGTTTTCCACAATCTCGGGAAGATTGGCGTCGCCTAAGAAGCGCTTGAAGATCTCCATCTCATGCGCATTGGCCATATTGTCTTTATTTCGGGGCTCATCTGAAAAGATACGAAATTTGTAATTTTCTTTTTGAGCATCCTGCAT
>CBIHPB010000138.1:0-9141 GCA_966211485.1 uncultured Bdellovibrio sp. | reverse complement strand
GTCTACATGCAGGCCACAGTTCTCGCACCGGAAGCCTTTTATCTGCAAGCTTTGATCAGCAAGACGCCCAGTTGTCCATTCCCGAATTACAAATGCACAGCCTTCAATGTCGAGCGCATGAAAAGCTATCTGCGTTTGATGGGTGTCACCGATTTGATTTTGATCAACAACGAAGTTCGCGATCAGGCCGCTGCGACGGATTTTCTGAAAGCAGATGGCGATTTTGGACTTTGGCATTTGTACCGCTCGAATTTGCCAGCGCCGCTGGTGGAGGTGATGCAGACACCGCCAGAGTGGCTCGAGACCAAAGATTTCAAGCGCAGTTTCTATGATTGGTTTTTGGCCTATGATCTGGATAAGCCGTTTCAAATCATCGCGCCAGAGCCTGCGCACGCCAAGATCGAGCAAGCGGTTGGCGGTGATTGCCATCCGACCTTAAAAGTCGAATTCAATCGCCTGCATTTGGAAACAGATTGTGTCGGCAAGTATCACATATTGAAATTTGCTTTTCATTCCACTTGGAAAGCATCCAGCGGGGATGAGCTGTATCTGACCAGTCCCGGATTTATCGGCATCGTTCCTTCTCAGTCCAAAGTTACTTTGACTTGGGGACAACACTGGCTGTGGAAATTTTCAGATGCGCTGTCGTGGATGACGTTGCTGGCCGTTGTGGGTGCCTGGGTTTGGCGACGCCGGAAAGAGAAGACGCCATGACCTGGATCTTTGCGCTGCTGATCAGTCTGGGCCACGCCGGATTTTTGAGAATTGTCGGCACTTCGCAGTTGGATCTCGACGCCAAAGGATCCGGTCTTATTTTGCAGGGCGAATATCGCATTACCAATCAAGGCGATGAGGCCGCTCGCGATGTATTTCCCGAGTTTCAGTTGGACCGATTTCATTGGCAGGGCGAGCCCAAGCTATTACAGGCGGGGGAAACGGCTGTGTGGCGTCCCTATGAAACGATCCAGAAGTCTCAACTGACGCTGGCAGCTCGAGGGCGGTTTGCCTTGTCGATTTTCCATCACTACTCGGACATGAACGGATATTCGTTCGCAATTCCGGCTGTCGAGCTGCTGTCTCTCTCGGACCAAGCCATGCCGGCCGATCTGCCGTCGGCCACAATGAAGATTGAAGCGATTGAGTCAGGACAGTACTCGGCGAATTTAAAAATTAAAAATCCCGGATCGCAGGCCTTGAAACTGCGACCACTTTATTTGTTGCCAAAGGAAGTCGAATTGACGACGGCGGTTGTGCCATTGGAGATTGCCGCCGGCGGCGAGTTGGAATCCTCAGTCTTATTTCAAAATCAAAAAGGCCTGAATGGCAGCACCTATCAGGCCTATGTTGCGCTTCAGTGGAATGAAGGTGACGAGAGGCGGGCCGTCACGGCGGTGACAAGTTTTCGCATCGATAAAAATTTGAATTCCAAGAGCAAATGGAATCCTGATCAGCGCTTTTGGGCGTGGTGGTTGTGGGCTCTGTTCGTTGGATTGATTTGCATGTGGATTTTTTGGATTCGTCCTCTGAAGCGCATGTGAGCGAACAAATAATACTCCATTTCTACTTCACTGAGCTTGAGCGAACAGATTTTCTTCCCGCGAAGAGACGTTAAACTGCGAAATTCGGTTAAGTCCTAAAAACTATATTTAGAACTGTGGTCGAGATTCCGTTAAATTCAGTATGCTTCAGTTCAAATCCGGAACGTTTTTTAGAACTTGCCAGCGGGCGTCCATCGCCTTCGCGCTTTTTTCTGCAATCCTTGCGGCAGGTTTTAAATCTTTCGCTTTGAACGAATCTCCACAGACCTTCACTCTTGATGGCCAGCTTTTTGTGACTGGAACTTCGACTCCTTTATTGGATTCGAATGCTGTCCTGAAAATTCAGATTATCAACCCAACCGGTACTTGCCTGCTGTATGAAGAGCTTCAGACAGTGAACACCTCGGCGACCGATGGGTACTTTCATATCAATGTGGGTTCATTGGTTGGATCCGCCAAGCGAACGACCAGTGATCCTGGTCGCAGTATGAATCAGATTTTCCAAAACCTTTCGGTAATTCCGGCGGCCAATGTTCCCGGCCAAACGTGCGCTGGCGGCGCTTACACGCCGGCGGCCGGTGCAGTCCGATATTTTCGTATGACTGTGACACCTTCAGCGACGAATGTCGCAGATACCTTAACTCCTGATATTGTGATTGATGCTGTTCCGCAGGCGATGATCGCGCAAAGCGTGCAGGGACTGGAGCGCGCTGGTATCTTGCAGGTCGCGACCGGCACATCGTTGGCGTTGACTCAGGCCAATTTGGAAGCGGTGTTCACAACACCTGCTTACACAAATCTGCAGACGATCCTGGCTGGAAATTTCATGCGACAAGATTCCTCGGGCGCCAGTCTTCCAAGTTATGCGGCGGATCCATCAGGGGTTTCGGCGGGAGATATTTGGTACGACTCGACCACCAATCAAGTGAAGTATCAAAGCAATTCAGGTGTGCAAACGCTGGGAACTTCTTCGGGAGGAATCGGCTCATTGACTGTCAGTTCTGACTTTTCAGTCAACGGAGTCACTGCCGGAACAGTCAGCAGTGGTTCGGTCTTGCTGGCTTTGAATTCAATCTCCACGCCTGGAAAAGTTTCGGGTTCTGCGCTGACCTCGGGAACGATCTCAGGATCGACAAGCATCAACACGTCGGGAAGCCTGATTTCAACAGGCACGGTCAGTGGTTTGACTGTTCAAGCAACAAATCTTCGCGTTTACAACGCGGCAAATTACGCTCAATTTCAAGCCGCTGCTGGCATGTCGACGGATGTGACTTACACCTTGCCAACAACGGCTGGCAGCAATGGTCAGTTCTTGACGACCAACGGAACTGGAACTTTGTCATGGGCTTCACCGACGGTTGCCGGAACGATTTCCATCGGGCAGGGCGGGACGAACGCCGTCAGTTTCGCTGGAAATCGAATCATCGCGTCCAACAGCACGGGAACGGCTTTGCAAGCTTTCGCGTGCTCGCTCAATCAAGTGATCAGTTTCGATGCGTCTGGAAACGCAGCTTGTTCAGCTGTGACTTCACTGGGCGGATTTATCCTGAATGGCGGGAACACGACGGCTGGTGCGATTAGTATCGGTACAAATGACAATCAGCCTTTGCAGTTGAAAACGAACAACACCGTTGCGATGACGATTTCGCAGGGTGGAAATATTGGAATTGGCACGGCAACGCCGGCGGCTCCGCTGGATGTCAGTGGCACGATTCAAGCATCGGGATCCGCGTTGATTTCCGACAACGCCGCTTGGGCGAATACTTTTCTCTCTGGCTCCGCACCCGGTGGGTCGGTTCTGATCGCTGGAAAAACGGCAACTGGGAAAGCTCATTTCGGAATGTATGAGTCAGGTTCCGGTGGTTACAACGGAATGGTTTCGACAAGTAGCTATGGTTCTTTTTACGGATTCACTTACAATACATCGACTCCGATCTCAGGCTCTGGGTTGTACGTCCATGATGACCATACCGAAGTCTATGCAAGCGGGCAGAAAGCGTTCAGAGCTGATGGAGCAGACGTTTCATTCTATACGCCGAATGCAGGAAACGTCGCGACCGAGCGGATAACTATTCTTGGCACTTCTGGCTTTGTTGGTATCGGAACAAATGCCCCAGCCACAGCTTTGAATATCTCCGGTGCTTTCACAGCCAACGGCATGTCGTCGGCACCAGGTGTCTCCGCTTCTCGCACGGGCCGTATTTACTATGATTACTCGGCAAACAAATTCAAAGTTTCGCAAAACGGTGGCGCTTACACGGATTTGGTTCCAACCGGCAATGGCGATGTTTTGAATAACGGGAATACTTTGGGAGCACCCCTGACTGTCGGTACCAACGATGCTCAGCCAATGAAATTGGAAGTGAACAATTCAACCGCGATGACAATTTCACAAAACGGTTACGTCGGAATTGGCAACACCTCTCCTGCATCTCCATTGGACATCGCCTCCACCTCGACAGATACGTCCGGAACCTTCACCGGGCAAAAAGTCCTCGTGACTCACGCTCCAGCTGCTGATGCTTCGATGGCGATTGTGGTTGGTAGCTCGTCATCTGTTCAGCATTCAACATCTCAAAATGCTTTGGTTCTCACGGGCACGGCCGCCTCTGTTAGCTACTCGGGAACAAGCATTGCCGCCAACGCAACCAATGTGACGGGTCTTTCGGCGACGGCAAATGCCTCGGGCGGTGGTTCTGCCAACACATTGACCGCAATCAGTGCGACCTCGACTTACTCGGCCAGTGGTATTGGAAATGCCTACGGAGTGAAATCCCAAACGAACATGAATAACAACGGAACTCTGGCGAATTTCGTTGGCGGCTCTTTCGGTATCACGCAAAACCATGCGTCTGCGACGACGACGGCAGCTTACGGAGTGAAATCCAATATTACACATACGGCGGGGACCATCTCGGCAGCTTATGGAGTTCACTCGGCGGTGACCAAGACTGGTGGAACAACCAACAATGGATATGGTGTCTATATCAGCAGCGTCCAGGCGACGAACAAGTGGTCTTTGTATTCTGACGATGCGACTGCACCTTCGTTTTTCGCTGGCAGTATCGGTATTGGAATCACGGCCCCTGCGACCGCATTGGATATCAGTGGAGCATTGACGGTACAAGGAATGTCTTCAGCGCCGGCCGTCTCTGCTTCGAACACCGGTCGCATTTACTTCGACTATACTTTGAACAAATTCAAAGTCTCACAAAATGGTGCGGCCTATGTGGATCTGGTCGGTGCCGGCGGCGGTGGCTCGGGGGATGTTCTGAACAATGGAAATACCCTTGCGGCGCCTCTGACAGTGGGAACAAATGATGCTCAACCATTGAAGCTTGAGGTGAACAATTCAACCGCGATGACAATCTCACAAGATGGCAATGTCGGCATCGGCACGACTTCGCCTTTGGAAAAGCTGTCGGTTGCTGGCAACCTGATCGTGGGAACTCAGGCCACTCGGACTGTCGCGACGACAAATCGCGGGCAGTTGGCCCTGGGATCGACTTACATTCAGACCGTCAATGCCAACACCAATGTGGATTGGAACGATGGAAACCTGCAGGAGATCAACACCTTTGTTTGCGATGGTTCGAAAACCGTCACGTTCTTGAATGTGAAAGACGGCGCTGCCTATTCGCTCTTGCTGTCAGGCGATGCGAATCATTCGGGAACTTGTTTGTTCTCGGCCGGTGGTGGGCGCGTCTTCAAAACTTCAGGCGGAGCGGTGGCTCCGACGGCGGGGAAAGATGTGCTTTTCACTTTTGCGGTTATTGGCAACACGATTATCTACAACATGACGGACAACCTGCAGTGATGTGAGCATGGGAAACAGAATGAAAAAGGGTTTGATCGCCCTGTATATGATGTTCTTTCTTTTCCTGAACACAGGCTTCTTCAATCTTGGCTTTTTCAAAAGTGCCAGTCCTGCTCCTACTCCGCTGAAAATTTTCCGTACACTTCCTGACGGATCTTTTCCTGATCCTTATGGGCACAACTCGTCTGTTTCATTTGTCACGGCAAATCCAGAATCGGATTCGCCAACCAGATACATCACGAATGGGACTTCAGCAGGAACCATGTCGCAGTTCGCTTGGAATCCGGTTTTGCCGACAGATGCCGAGTTCTTGGCGGAATTTGCGGGACTGAGTTATTTTTTCTCCGATTTCAACCAGTCTGTTTGGCGTACAGATGGAACGATTTTAGGTACGATGGCTGTGACGGCGAATGGAGATGTGCGAATTGCTCCCACCTTGAGGCTGATCGACGGCGGCGGAGCTAATTACGTTTACTGGGATGGATATGACCCATCCGATTTTAGTTACAAAATGTATGTCACCACCGGAACCTTGGCCAGCACCCACATCGAAGATTTTCCGACAGGTGTAACCTACAGTGATGCCATCGGAAATGCGTCGGGGCTGGTGATCGTAGTTGCGACGACTGGAATCGATGAGGAAATGTACGTTTTCAATCCGTTCACGCACAGCTTTTCCGGTGCTTTGGCGGTCTTTCCAGGCATGGATGGCGGGCGGGGCGATTCTTACTCGGACGAGGACACCTTCTTTTTCCCTCTGCACAAAGGCGGCGTCGGAAATTACATGTACGCCACAAACGGATCAATTGCCGGAACCTACCAATTGGAAACGATAGTGATGATGGATAGCACGCTGAAACACGTAACGACGACCGCGGATGGCAGCGAAATTTTTTTGGGCCAGCCAAGTTCGGGTGGAGGTGGAACCTACCGCTTCTACAAAACCAATGGCACCAGCACCAGCGACTGGACACAGATCGCGGATACGGGGCTGCATCTTTCGACCAAATATTGGATCGTCGATTCGATCAACCAACTGCCAGGCAAAGCGGTGGTGCGGTTCTATGGATATAACGATGCTTCGAATGCAGCCTCTTGTCCGATGTGGGTGACAGACGGAACGGCGGGTGGAACTTCGCTTCTGGCCAGCGTGGCCGTTCACAGTCCCGCCGATGCGGGGGCGACCAGTTCTTGGGTGAAGCCGATTGTCTTCGGATCCAGCCTGTACTTTCAGGGCTACGATGCGACGGCCGGAGTCGAGCTTTGGAAATATGATGGCAGCTCGGCACCGGCTCGGCTGGTCGATTTGGATTCGGCCGCCACTAGTTCGATTCGGGAATTCGATTGGTGGGTCACGCCGGTTTCAGGCGGAAGTTTTTTCGTGTTTCCTGCCTACAGTCCGACCGATGGCTTCGAGTTGTTTCGCAGTGATGGAACTGCGGCGGGAACCTTTGAGCTGCGTGATATCAATCCCGGAATCAATGACGGACTGATTTTGGATCGAGTCGATGCCGTGAATGGAAAGGTCGTCTTTCAAGCCAAGTCTCCCGCCAACGGTGTCGAGCTTTGGGCAACCGACGGGACCACAGCCGGCACGACTTTGATCGGCGCTTTCAACCAGCTTCCCGGAGATTCGAATCTGAGCTCGATCCAGGTGATCGGCTCGAAAATGTATTTCCAAGCCCGTGACGACAGCAACGGAACCGAGCCCTGGGTGTCAGATGGAACGAACTCGGGCACAGTGCTTTTGAAAAATCTGGTTTCTGGTGATGGCAGCAGCAGCCCCGTCGGATTTACATCCACCACGAATGGCGTGGTTTTCTCGGTCGAATCAGCGGGCTCGACGGACTATCAAGAGCTTTGGGTTACGGATGGAACCACAGGAGGAACTTCTTTGTTGGCGACGGACCGAATCGTTGCGATGAACCTTGCCGTTTCCGTCAGCGGAGCTGCTTACTTTGTCGCAGCCGATGTCAGCGGCGATCAGGAACTTTGGAAATCCGACGGTTCAGTGGCGGGAACAGCTCGCGTGAAAAATATCAGTGCCACAAACAGCGCATTTGATTGGGGCATCGACTGGATGCAGGTCTTCGGGAATTACGTGCTCTTTGCTCCGAATAGAGCCACTTTTACTTTTTATGACAATCCTTGGGTGACAGACGGAACCAGTGCTGGGACGCAATTGCTGATGAATATCAACATGGATGCTTTCGCCGGCAGTTATCCATCCTCTGGAATTTCCATCGGCAGTCTGTTTCTGTTTTTTGCACGCAACTCGGATCCGAATTATTTGGATCTCTTTCGCACGGATGGAACGCCGGCGGGAACGGCCGAGGTCAAGCAGATGAACGCGGTCGACGGGAACTCAAACATGCAGATGCTGGGTGCGGTCGGGGGACGCGCGATTCTTTCCAGCAATGACGGTGTGTACGGACAAGAGCTTTGGGCCAGCGATGGAACTGAACTTGGCACGATCATGATCAAAGATATTTCCCCGGGTGCCGCCAGTAGCTTGTTTTCAGGACGAGGAGCCGATGACGGAAGCTTCGTCTATTTTCTGGTCAAGCCCGATGGCGGAAGTTGGCAGCTGTGGAAAACGGACGGAACTTCGGGCGGTACCAGCGTGATTTTCACCGGAGCATCCTCTGACTCTGTGAACCTTCTTGATGATATGGTCTCTGCTGGTGGATATCTCTTCTATCAGTACTGCACAGCTGCGAACGGCTGCGAGCTCTGGCGCTCGGACAAAACTGGAGCGGGAACGCGGCTTTTTTGGGATCTCAATCCGGGTGCGGGCTCGTCCTACCCTTATTCATTGCGGGTCTTAAGCGGAAGTCTCTATTTCTTTGCTGACTATAATTCCAGCGGCGCCTTGTGGAAGACCGGTTATAACAGCCATTGATTTTCGGTCTCAAAATTCGATGTCTCAGTCTGAGAAAATGACGCGGCAGTCATTTGTTTATCTCTTTCCTGTCACGAGCTCAGGCCTCACCGAAAGTCCAGGTTCTGCCGATAAGTCAGTAAATCCCTCCAACACTCGAGGTTTTACTATGCAGTGGAAACACAATTTTAAACACGTGGACGTCTCTGAATCGCTTCAGCAATACGCCGAAAGTGCTTTGCTGAAAGAAGGGCGTTTTTTGCTGAAAGACTCGCAATGCCAGATCTTTTATAGCAAAGGAAAACACCATCACGAATGCCAGGTGGATGTGAACGTGCAAAACAGCACAGGCCACTTTAAGGCGTCGGGCCAAAGCGACAGTTTTTACACCGCCGTGGACGAAGCTGCCGAGAAATTAAGCAAACAGTTCCAGAAGAAAAAAGAGAAGCTGCAGCATCACAAGGACTTCGAAAAATCGCGGGAAGGCAGGCTGAAGCGCATCAATTCCCGTTTGGAATACGACAACTCTCCTTTCCCTTCGAAAAAGTCGGCTTAAGCCGGCTTTCGGGCCGCCGGTTATATTGGCAATTTGCCTCGCAAATCGGGGGTTTTCATTGACCCCCGCGGCTCTCGCCCTGTAGTCTCGCCTCGGTATAAATCACATAAGTGAAATCGTAAAAAGGCGGGCGCATGTCTCAATTGAAAAACTATTTCTTTACCAGTGAATCTGTCTCCGAAGGCCACCCAGACAAGATGGCTGACCAAATCAGTGATGCGGTCTTGGATGCTATCTTGGCGCAAGATCCTCGCGGCCGTGTGGCTTGCGAAACTTTGCTGACCACTGGGTTGATCTGCGTTGCCGGCGAAATTTCAACGGGTGCGAAAATCAACATCTCTGAAATTGC
>CBIHPB010000137.1:0-9168 GCA_966211485.1 uncultured Bdellovibrio sp. | reverse complement strand
CTTGATTGAGAATACTTCCAATAAAGACTTGAACGGAAATAGTGAGAAGTCGACAACGATCACTCCATCTGGCGATGTCAGCATGGATTCGATTACTTTCGATGCGGCAACTGGCGAGGTCATCGTACCTTCGACAGCGATTGCCAGCGAAATCTCGACCAGCGTGACTGGAAGCGTTTTCGATCCAACAGGCGCATGGACGATCAGCTCTGTTGATTTCACATTGCCTTCTGGCGTGCGATCGACATGTACCGCTGATGAACAGCACAACAATACCTGCAATGGCCCACCAGATGGTCAGACGATCTACATGAAGATGTGGACTGGTTCGAAAGTTTCAGACGCGAGCACCATTTATGGAATGCAGCTTTGGAACAGCCAATCTCAATACACTTCTTGCGGAAGCAAGATTGGATTATCGACGGCTCAGAAGGCTTTGATCGGTGTTGATTTCAGCGCCAACGGTTCAGCCGATGCGGAATTCAGCTTCCCATCTTCTGTGACTTTCACAGATTCTGTACTGAACGCGTCTAGCAGCCCGACTTTGACTGACAATTGGAAAATGAGCACAGCGAAAACCATGTACTCGTTCAATCCAAATTGCGGTCCTGTCAACGTCACCATTGGATCGAAGACTTATTCCAATGCTTGGCGCTGCGGTCCTGATGCTAGCAGTGATTATCAGATCGGTCTGAGCGGCGGTTGCTATGTGACTTCAACCGGCAAGTCAGCAGAAGTGACGGACTGGTCCGGCATGTCTTGCAGCAACTCAACCGATTCTGACGGCATTCAGACAAATATCTGCACGGGTACCAAGACTGTTAGCGGAGCATCCGTATCTGTGACCTGTAAAAATGCTTGGGCTGTTGTGAACGCATCGAACGTTGTTCAGCCTTCTGGCAATTTCAACTGGAGCGAGATGACCGGCGGAATCAACGCCAACACAGCTTGCTCGGCAATCCCTACCACGAATGCGGCGAACCGCATGGCCCAGTTGCGTTGCTATGCTGACTACTACTGGAGATCAGGTTTGGCCAATTACTCTGGCGCCTGCATGCCACGCATTGATATGGATTGGTCAGCGACTTCAGAAGCTGACTTTATCAAGAAAGACTTCCGTCCTGACGGATTGGTGTTCTTCGAACAGTGGAAACCGTTTGCCGATGGTTCCGGTGGATCGATGGTCACTCGTCAGCAACACTATCAAGGTGTGCAGCTGGCTGGCGGCGATAGCTGGGTGAACTGCGAAGTGATCGATACGGGTGGATTGAATATCAAGAAGATCAGCGATACAAAATTGCTGGTGACTTATCAATCTTCGGAAGTGACTTCCAGCACAGCGAAGCCTGCTTGTTTGGCTAAGTTCACAGGCAAAAAACAGACGTTCGTATTCTACGTAACCAAACAATAATCGTCTGGAGACAGTTTGAACTCAAAAGGCCGGTCCGCAAGACCGGCCTTTTATTTTCCTCATTGCGGAAAATTCGATCGCTCGGTAAAAAAGAGAGATGAACGAGATCTCCGCTTTCTCAAAAAAAGTGATGCAGCTGATTCGGTCGATTCCGGAAGGCAACGTGGCAACTTACGGACAGATCGCCAAGCTGGCTGGCAAACCTCAAGGCTCGCGTGGCGTCGCTTGGATTCTTCACTCGTCATCGACGGCTCACAAACTTCCCTGGCATCGGGTGCTGAATTCACAAGGAAAAATCTCATTTGAAATCGGCACTCACAATTTTCGGCAACAAAAGAAACGCCTGGAAAAAGAAGGCGTCGAAATTTCCGCCGAAGGAAAGCTCAGCCTTGCCAAGTTTCAGTGGAAGAAGAAGCCTGCAAAAGTGAAAACAAAATCTAAATCCAATCGTCCACAGATGTTCAGGTCCAAATGAAATCAGGAAGTCACAAAGATCCAAAAACCGGCCGCTACACCAACCGTCGCCCGCACTTGATGGACGAAATGTCCAAACTGGGCCGTCAGCTGGAAATTTCGAAAGTATTTTTTCTCGACAAAACACCAGACCGATTTCCGTCGGCGCATTTGCCGGAAGTAAAACCCGACCTAAATGAATTTCTTCGCAACGATGGCCGCCAGTATAAGTACATCTGGTTGGGCCATTCGACTTTTTTGGTAAATTTCGAAGGAAAGATTTTATTATTCGATCCAGTTTTTCACAATGCGGCGCCAGTTCCATTTGCGGCGAAACGTTTTCAAGAGCCCGTGCTATCGATGGACGAGCTACCCAAAATTGATCTGATCGTTCTTTCCCACGATCACTATGATCATCTGGATGCCAAAGCGATGAGATTTTTCGCAACAAAAGAGATGCCTGTGATCACAGCCATGGGTGTGGGAGAGCGCCTGCAAGGATTTGGAATTTCCGCCGATCGCATCACCGAGATGGATTGGTGGCAAGAACACCAAGCCTTGGGGCTGACCTTCGCCTGCACGCCTTCCCAACATTTTTCAGGCCGCAGTCTGACCGATCGAAATAAAACTTTGTGGTGCTCGTTCGCGATATTCAGCGCGACTCATCGGATGTATTTCTCTGGCGATTCGGGTTACGACACCCATTTTGCCGATATTGGGCAGAAGTACGGACCTTTCGATATCTGCTTTATGGAAAACGGCCAATATAATGAAATGTGGAAGCCGGTTCATATGCTTCCTGAAGAAGCTGCCCAAGGCCAAGTCGATCTCAGGGGAAAAAACCTGATGCCGATTCACTGGGGAATGTTCGTCCTGTCGACCCACGCGTGGTACGAACCCGCCGAGCGCATCAGCCGCGCAGCCAAAGAAAAAGGCCTCTCACTTTTCACACCAAAGATTGGCCAACTGGTTGATATCGATCATCCGCCCGTTTTTGAGCAGTGGTGGAAAGAATCTTTAAGCTGATTTGCGCGAGCGAAGCAAAGCGTGAGCTTGATACGAGAGATAAAACACAATTCCGATCCAGATCAGTCCGAAGGTTACCAATTCTTTTGAGCCGAACACTTCATTGAACACAAAGACGCCGACCAGGAACTGAAGACTTGGAGCGGCGAATTGAAGCATTCCCATAATCGTATAAGGAATTCGTTGAGCCGCGAATGAAAACAAGAATAGAGGAAGGCCTGTGACGACGCCACCCAAGATCAACAGAATCCAGGTCTTTGCTTCCAATACAACGCCAGCATCCGAAGTTTGAAAATAACAAATCGCAATCAATGCCGGAAGAACGCCGACGGTTCCCTCCAGCACAGACGACGTGCGTGCCGGAATTTTCAAAAGCTTCTTCGTGATTCCGTATCCACAGAAGGTCAAGGCCAAGGCGATCGAGATCCAAGGAAATACAGGCGAGAAAACAAATTTCGCGCCGACACCCAAAGCGGCAAAGCCCACAGCAAATTTCAAAATTGTTGGGAAATTTTCTTTAAAGAAGATCACTCCGATGGCCACATTCAAAATCGGATTGATAAAATAGGCTAGGCTTCCTTCCAAAATATGACCCGAATTCACAGCATAAATATAAATGCCCCAATTGATTGTCAGCAAAAGCGAAGCGATGGCTGAAAGCATCCAATCATGCCGGCTTTGTTTAAACAGTGTTGGCAGCTGCTTGTACGAAGTCGCCAGGAACATTAGAAAATAGAAAACAAAGGACCACACCATACGGTGAGCAAGGATTTCCATAGATGGAACCATCTTCAGAAGCTTCCAATAGACGGGGAAAAAGCCCCACATCACATAGGAAATGAAACCCCACAACAGTCCCTGAGAGTCCAATTTCTGATTTTGATTTGAATCCGCCATGCCCAATTAGGATATCGAAGTCATCTCGCAAAATCCATTCAGGACACGGTTTTCCCCTCTGAAAAACAGACCTTCCAGTACAGCTTCTCGAACATTCTCACAGAGCACATCGATGATTTTCGACTGTGCCGAAATCTCTGATTTTAAACTGTACCGATTGATGTGATGAAATTTGGATCTGTACTGATGGGCCATTTGAGAGTGTCGATGTTTTGATCATCTGGGGGCGCTTTCCGGAAGCCAGAATAGATGAGCTATTACCTGCATTTTCGCGCGTTTCATTCTGAGAATTCACGAGTTTTCAAGAGCTTACAAAAGGGCACGTCACTTGAAATATCAAAAGGCAAGAGGTTGCTATGAACATGAAACTGACGAAAGCTTTGCTGGTATTGGGTTTGACGGCCTTGTTTTATCAGAACTTTGCCTTTTCCGATCTGTCGCTGACAGAGGTGAAAGAGGTCGACGAGAAAGTTCGCCTGCTGCACGCGAAAGAGCTGCTGGGGAAATACTATAAGCGCAGTCCGGTCGCCGATACGGAAGGCCTTCAGTACGTCAACGTGCACATGTTCAATCAAGTTCGTGCTCATCTTCCAAAAGAATTTAAAAAACGCGCCTCGAAAATCACCGAAGCCTTGGTGGAAGAATCAGAGAAATTTAATTTCGACCCCGTTTTTGTGATGTCCGTGATTCGCACAGAATCAAATTTCAATCCCTTGGTCGTCGGATCGGTCGGCGAATTGGGTCTCATGCAGATCCGTCCTGAAACGGGCGAGTGGATTGCGAAACGTGAAAAAATCAAATGGAACGGTCCGAAGACTTTGAAAGATCCCGTGCAAAACATCCGCATCGGTGTCGCTTACATGGCTTTCTTGCGCGATCACTTTGAAAATAAGGCCTACAAATATCTTTCAGCTTACAACGTGGGACCCGGCAAATTGAAAAAGATGTTCCAGGCTTCCAATCGTCCGAAGGAATACTCGATCAAGGTGATGAAATACTACGAAAAGTTCTACGCTGAGATGGCCGTATACGCCAATCTCGACAACTTGGCTTCCAACCGTATTGTAAATTAAGACTCTGAATAAGACCTAAGTCGAATTACACAGACCCGACTCCCACCTGGGAAAGGGGTCTGGTAGATTAAAGACTCGACTGTAGGAGCACATCTCGTTTGGACATCGAGTCTTTCAAGCAACGCCGCCAAGAACTAAAGCAATCCGAAAAACAATACCGCGATCTTTGTGTCAGCTGTCTGCAACCCCAGTTTGGTTGTTACTGCACACATGTGAAAAAGTTTGATCCCAAAATCAAATTCGTGATCTTGATCAACCCGATCGAAGTTCGCAGGCGTATTGCCACCGGCCGCATGTCTCATCTGTGTTTGCAGAATTCGGAATTAATCGTGGGGCAGGATTACTCGAAAAACAAGCGAGTGAACGAAATTCTGGAAGATGGCAAGTATCAGCCCGTTGTTCTTTATCCTGGCCGAAATTCGCAGAATCTTACAGAAATGAATTACTCGCAGAAAGATCGTTTGTTTTCACTGGATCGCAAGCCCGTTGTGTTTGTCATCGATGGAACTTGGGCGACCGCACGAAAGACAATGGCGCAAAGTCAAAATCTGAAAGAGATTCCGCGGATTTGTTTTACACCTCCGGGTCCTTCACAGTTTCGCGTGCGCAAACAACCCGGAGAAGAATGCTATTCGACGATCGAAGCGATTCACCATTCGATGGAATTGTTGGGACCGCATGTTGGATTCGATATCGCTGCGAAAGAGCACGATGGTTTGATTCACGTCTTCAATAAAATGGTGGAACGCCAACTTCAGTTTATTCAGGACGCTTACGACAATCCACGAGAGGGCGCCTATCGTCGCCCACGAAACCGCATCGCATCTTAATTCAGACTTGGGTCAAGTGTGCCGCTGCCTCGCTTGCCATCACGAAAGCTGAGTGCCAAAATTTGGGACTCGCTCTTGAGAAGACCAGTGAGGTGTTATGTCTTATCTATTTCAGATTCTCATTTTGACATTTTCGTTGTCGGTGCACGCAGCCGACGAGTCTCTGCTTCAGCAGGTTGAAAAAACCAAGCAGGCGCATTCGGTGAACGGTGCGGTGACGGCCAACGAATACAAATTTCCCAACGGACTGACGGTTTTTCTGACCGAAAATCCAAAGGCAGCCAATGTCACAGTTTCACACTGGGTGAAAGCCGGAAGCCTGCACGAAAAACCTGGCATCACCGGTATCGCCCATCTCTTCGAGCACATGATGTTCCGTCCACTGGCTCCGGGCGAGCCCAGCTTTTTCGACTATGCTTCAAAAATGGGTGGAAATCTCAATGCCAACACTCGCTTTGAATCGACTTTCTATTACACATCCGTTCCATCAGAAAAGTTGAACGAGCTTTTGAAGCGCGAATCCGATCGTTTTCAAAAACTGGTTGTGACCAAGGAACTTTTGGATGTCGAGCGAAAGGCCGTGTGGTCCGAGTACTCGGTCAAATTTGATTCTAATCCGATTATCGATTTGTGGTTTCAGATTTACGTGAAAGCTTTCAAAGGCCATCCATTCGGTTGGACGATCATCGGCTTTCGCGAAGACTTGGAAAAAATCACGGCCGAAGATTGCAATGCCTTCTTCCAAAAATACTATCGCCCGAACAATGTGGGTCTGTTCGTCACAGGAAATTTCAAATCCGCTGATGCTTTGAAAGAAATCGTGAAACTTTATGGAGACTGGAAGCCGGGAGATGCCTCGGTTTTGCCGCCAGCTTATTCTAGCAAGACGAAAGAAGTCGTGGACGAAGGCAAGCTTGAATCCAAAGCACGCTTTTTCCTGGCTGGATTTCGCACGCCTTACGTGAATGCAGAAAATGCCAAAGTTCAAACTGTCGCCAATTACATTCTGTTTGATGATGTGAACGGACTTTTGCGCAAGCGCTTGGTCGATGACAAAAAATGGGCGGCCGATGTGTCGCCGTTTAATTTCGAATACGATAACGGCATGATGAAAACCGGAATCGTTGCCCTGCCAGATGCGAAACTTCAGGATATCAAAAACGAAGTGGTCCAAATTGGCTCGGAAATCGGCAAGCTTTCACCAAAAGATTTCGAAACCTATAAGCGCAATCTTTACATCCGATTGGGTGAAAGTGTTTTGAAGAACTCAGACCTTTCGGATCTTCTGTCGATGACTTGGGGAAAATACGGAAATGTGGATTTGACCGCTGAGATGACTCAAAAGCCAATGGATGTCACTCAAGAACAAGTTCAGCAGTTCGTTTCCAAATATTTCACCGCTGACAATCTGGTCTTTATCACTCACAAAGGACAACTGAAATGAAAAAACTGACTTGGGTTCTGCTTGTTTGTCTTTTGCAAACTTCTGCATTTGCTGTTAGCAAACTGAAAAGCGGCAATCCGTTTTTCGCCGAAAAAGATACCAGCCTTCCGCGAAATATTTTGTTGCTGTCCTTTCAGGGCGGACCTGCCGCTCTTCCCGAGGAGCAGCAAGGGGTGATCGCGATCCTGAAAGAAATTTTGAAGGAAGGACCGGCGGATCAAACAACAGCTCAGTTTAAGCAGGAACTGTTTGAACTGGGAGCCGAAATCGACGTAATTTCAGAATCGAATATGTTCGAAGTCATTCTGATGGCACCTCCTGCCGAGCAGGAAAAAGCCTTGGGACTTTTGAAACAGACCTTGGAAAATCCGCGCGTCAGCGAAGAGCACTTCAAAGAGTATCACGCCAAGGTTCTGGCTGGGATCAAGACCAAGTTCGAAGATATGCGCAAAGTGATCTTCTATTTCGGGCCGCGGGATTTCATGGGTCCCGTGAAGCAACTGCGAGTCGGAGAGACTTCACCTGCCTCATTTGAGAAAATTACTTTCCAAGATTTCAAAAATGCGATTCCCAAAGTTCTCGACTTTCAGGGACTGTTTGTTTCGGCGATTGGCCCTTCGTCACCGGACGAGACAGCGGCTCAGGTACAAAAAGTTTTTGCTCAGCAGTTGAAGAAGCCCTACAAGCGATGGAAAGCGGAAAAACTCAACCCACCAAAGCTTGCCAAGAACACCTGCACGTTGATCGACAAGCCGGGTGCGACGGACAATCAGATCTTGTTCATTTTTCCGCAAAAAGTTCGCCGGGATTCGCCCGAGTGGCCTGTGTCCCAAGTCACCATGGATTTATTGGGTGGAGGTCTTCACGGACGTCTGGGAAAAACTTTGCGCAGCGAACGGGGACTGACTTACAACGCGGGCTCAGCATTCAGCTCGACGCTGCTTCCATATTGGATCGCGACGACCTTCGGTGGACTTGAGCAAACGAAACCATTGCTGACCGGTGTGCCGGAGGTTGTGGACAGCTTTAAAAAAGCCGATCTGACAGCGGATGAGATCAGCGAATCCAAAGCCCGTCTGCTGAATGGTTTCAAAACGGCGACCGAGCTTCCGAAAGATCGTCTGTCGATGCGTGGATGGTACTATGGAAATGACCTGCCGACGGACCTTTTGGAAAAGTATCCGCAGCGCCTTGAGCAGGTCAGTTTGAAGACGGCCGGTGCTTTCCATAAAGCCCTGCAATCCAAGTCTGTGGCCATTTATGTGATGGGCGATAAGGCCAAAGTCCTTCCGATGCTGGAAGCCATTGGCATCGAAAAAGACCATGTCAAAGTCATCTCCGTCTCAGATATCAAATAAGAGCAGCTGGGCCGAACGAAGGCTTGGCTTTGGCCAAGCCTGCTGCTTTGCAAGATCCCCACTGCTTCTTGACGCGGGGACGCTTTATCTCCAATATGCCAAATTCATCAATTATCGATGATCTAAGAGGAAGGTTTTCATGAAAGCTGTAACAGAATTTCCAAGTTTCACATTGACCAAGGGTTTGACTGCTAAGAACGCACTGACGGCGGAAGGCAAAACTCCGGAAGAAATCCAAGCCAGCATGGGCGAAACTTTTAAATTGGAAGGCGACAAACTGAAACACTTCATCAACGCGGTTGATGTTGCCGGACAAAACGGCGCAAACCTGAAGCGCGTGATGGTCGTCAGCCTGAACGAAGGCGAAGCAGCTCCTGCAAAAGCTGTTAAGGTTGAAGAGCACTACTATGTTCCAGAAATGATCATCACTTCAGCTCCAGCTCCAAAGGCGGATGCGAAGGGTGGAAAATTCGGCGGACGCGGCGGCGGTAAAGGCCGTGGTGACAAGCCAAAGGGATCTCCATGGGGCATGTCTCCTGAGGAGAAGGCTGCTAAGGGCCCTAAGGCTAAGACTGAGACTAAGGGTTAATTTTTTTTCTTTGTCCGCGGTGACTGCATCCATGCAATCGGGGCTGTTTCGCCAAAGGCGAACCTTCGGTTCGACGCCCCGAACCCG
>CBIHPB010000136.1:0-9265 GCA_966211485.1 uncultured Bdellovibrio sp. | reverse complement strand
CCGCGGGCCGCTGGGCTTCCTGCCCACCGGCTCAAATGGATCAAGGGAAGAGTTGGCTCGAGAGGGTTCAAGTGGAAGGCCAATATATTGGCCGGTTGGCCATTTTAATGGCCTTCACTGGAAGAGCCTATTCAGACACTCATTTGATTGTACGACTATATTCTTACAATCAAATGAGCACCTCCAACCCCCCTCCCTATCAAGTCAAGCTATAGCTTGACTTGTTCCAGAGCAAAAAAAGACCGCGCAAGATCCAGCGAAGCGCAGATCCCCAGAATTTCCAATTACAAATCCTAGTCCCAAATACATTGAGCTTCTGGCCCGGATGGCCAGAAGCCCGCGGGTTCGGGCCGGCGAAGAGGCCCGATTGGCAGGACGCAGATACTACATGACCTAATTTTCTCTAGACGCCTTCAGGCAAATTCTTCTTCAACACTTCAAACGCATCCGAATACGGCAGTTGACTGTAGGTCTTCTCGCGCGTCTTCAGATAAGTCTTCCAATCCGGCGTCGGCGAATAGCGGATGAAGTAATCGACGAAATCTTCGGCGACGATAAAAATCGCGCTCAGGGGATGCACCCGATTGGCTTTTAAGGCTTGCGGGAATCCAGTACCATCGGGAAGCTCGTGGTGCTGTTCGACCAGAATTTGAATGTCCGGATGAAAGAATTCAAATTCTTTCGCCAGGGCCGCGGCCTTCGATCCGTGTTGGAGAATTTCCCTGTGATTGGCGTTCCCCGGCTGCATCTCTTTTAGACGGCCCGAATGCATGAGGTTTAGTTTCATCTCATACAAGCGATCATCCAGGCTGGAATCGTGAATCAAAGCCGCTAGCGTGATCATGCGCAGATTGTGCACAAGCCCCGATGGATTGAGCTGATTGAGAATGTACCCCGCCACATATACAAGCGACGTACAGTGATCAGAAAATCCGAAATTTTCAATTTTGCGAAAGCGCTGAACCAGATTGTTGAGCTTTTTATTTTTCGAAACCAGCTTCAACGCCGTTTCCACTTGTGCCACCGTCATCTCGGCAAAATCGTGGTTGGCCTTCAACAGCTGCCCCATGTTTCGCAGAAGCTCAGCATTGAGTTTGAAATTGTCTTCGAAGTCGTCGTTGGCGACTTCATTCCACGCCTCTTCACACAGAACCTTCTGGCGGTAATCCGAAATGAAAGTCTCGGTCTCTTCCGAATCGATATACAAAGTCGAAATGCCGTGCTGAGCATGCCGAGCCAACTCTTGATCCGTCAGCACCACGCCTTTGTGGAAAAGCTTGACGTACTTGTCGTCGTTGATCTTGACGTACAAAGTGCAGTGCAGATCGCGGATCTTTTTCAAAAGCGAAATTTGAATTGGAATGTAAGACTTCTGGTTCGCGGCCTGAATCTGCGTGATGTTATCACGGATCATCTGCACCACTTCTTCTTCCAACATTGGCTTTCGGTAGCACTTCACTTCCGACAAAACAGGGTGGTCATCCAGACTGTTACCTGACAGAATCACAAACGGGACCGCGATTTTTTTCTGGCGAATGTACTTGTAGATTTCATCGCCCTTGCCGCCTGGCATGTTGTAGTCGGAAACGATCAAATCAAAGTTCGTATCTTTTTTCAGAATTTCAATGGCCGTCTGGCTGTCGATGGCTTCGACCACTTCACATTGAAAATGCGCGAGGAATACAAAGGTTGTCAGTTCGCGAAGATCGTCGGTATCTTCCACATAGAGAATTCGTTTTGCTGCAGCCATTTCTTTCAATTTAAATGGTTTCCCCAAAAGAGGAAAAATGAATATCCGCACCTAGACCTTTATGTGCAGATCTCACAATTAACATCGTGTGGGTTATTTGCTCGAATTCAAGCAGGCTTACGTTAGGATTTCGTTGGTGTTTCGGCGATAATCAACTGCGGCTTCCAGGTTCGTAGCGCCCAAACTGCGCCAAACAGCAGGGCCGAGTAAAACAGATCTCCAGCAGCCTGCGTTCCCAGAAACGGAAGAGCCATGACATAGCATGTAACCAAACCATCCCAAGTCTTCTCGTACAAAGAACCAGTCAGCCAAACACCGAAATTTGTAACGATAAAAAAGAACAAACTGGCTCCAAGACTGGTCGCCAGCAATCGGGTCCAGCGCAAAGAGCCTTTGAGAGAAAAGCTAGAAGCCAGCGCAATCAAGGCCATCGACAGGTACACATACAACATCAGACTGTGCAGACCTAAAATCAGGTCACTGACCACCATCGCTGCGACTGGCAAAATCACCGCCCACACGCGATCCGTCAGCAGAGCTCCGCCTAAAATCGCAATAGCCGCGATGGCCGTAAAATTCGGTGTGTGAGGAATCAATCGGCTCAGGGCACCAGCCAAAATCAGCAAACCAATCGTGGTATTTTTCATCTGCTATCCGATCTTTCAGAGATGTGTTTTCATCTCGTTTTCAATGCGCCCATTGTGCAGAAAAGGACCCTCAAATGTCAATTTGACTTGCGTTGAACGACGGGCCTATCGTGAGCAAATGCGATATCTTTCATGCTGTTTTTTTGGGCTTACGTCGCTTTTTGGTTTCTATGCCTTTTCGGCCTCATCATCGTCGTCGTCGTCTCTGGCTTTAAAGCCTCAGGACATCGTGACCCTTATATTAAAACAAAGCCCTTTGGCTAAAGAGGTTCAGATCCAGGCTGGCCAAAGCCTGCTGACCCAAGCTGAAGCTGAAAAAGCCTTCGACTGGAGCCTCACCGCCACCACAGGCTATCAGCTTTCCAAATTCGAAAGCGTTTCCAATGCGGCCCTTGAGGAAAATAAAACTCTAACCAAGCTGGTGACTTTGGAAAAGCCTTTTCAAACCGGCACAACGCTTGGCTTTCAGTACAGCTCGACAACCGATCAACCGAAAGTTTCCTCGGGCACGACCAGCGACAGCACGGCCGATTTGGCTGGCATCACTTTCAAACAAAATCTCTGGAAGAATTTTTTCGGCGAAGCCGATCGCGCCAGCCTTCGTTCGGCCGAAGCTTCGGTGAAAGGTTCGCAACTGACGAAACTGACGAGCCTTCAGGATCTGGTGTTTTCCGGATTGCAAAGTTACTGGAAGGCCTATGTGGCGCAGGAAACTTATGAGGCCGCAGTGAAATCCCGCGGCCGTTATCAAAAGCTTGTCGAGTCGATTCAAAAGAAAACTCGTTACGGTTACGCCAATCCAGCTGAACTGGCACAAGCCCAGGCCGAGCTTGAAAATCGCGAGCAGAAAGTTCGCACCGAATCGGCGAATTCCGCTTTGGCATCTGATCAATTGAACACCACTTTGGGGCTTGCACCCGGCACCGTCATTCAATTTATTATCCCCGAGCAGGTCACCGCACCGCCAGAAAATCCACCGAGGCTTGCGATCGATCAGGCGCGCTCGATTCAGGCGGCTCAACTGACGGCGACTGCGGCTCAGGAAACTTTGACGAAGACTCAGTCTCAGTCGTCTCCTGATCTCAGTTTAATTGCGCAGTACTATGTGCAAGGATTGGATGCCAGCCCCGGAACAGCTTCCAGTGAGATGAGCGATGGCACTCATCCCAAATATTACGTTGGCCTTCAACTGACCCATAGTTTCGGTTCAGATTATCAATCTCAGAACGTCGAAAACAAACGCCTGGCTAAAGATTTGGCGGTGGCTCAGCTGGATCGCAAAAAGCTTGAGCTGCATGATCAAGAAGAAGATCTCAAACGCCGACTGCAAAGCACCTATGCGATTTATCAGTCCTCCGTGAATCAAAGGGCCTTGCGTGAAAAAGCTTTCCTTGAGCTGAATCGAACTTACACTCAAGGGCGCACGGACATCAGTGTTCTGATTGATTCTTTGAACAAGTATTTCGATTCGGAGGCGGCAGTCAGCAAGTCCTTGGCGGATTACCAGCTGGCTCAGGCCCAGTGGCTGGCGCTGCAAGACCGCCTGCTGCCATCAGATCTCAATTGATTTTTTAATTTAAAATCTTGCGGTCAATCCCATCGTCAGACCATATTGCTGTGTCTTGCTCGAAGGTTCTTGGATATAGCCCAGCACGCCTGATGAAGTGGGTGTCGAGTTGTACTTGTAATCACTCTCTCCAATTTCAAAAGCTTCATACCAAGGCGTAAAGACGTATCCAAGACTACTGCCGGCGAAGCTGTACTCGATCGGAAATTGAATTTTGTAACCGGGCCGACTTCCCAATGTCATTGTCGAGTCCTCTCCGGTTGAAACGGTCTCTGAGAAAATCACTTTGATTTCTCCCTGGAACATCAATCGATAGGTCACGTCCACGCCGATACGAACTTGGTCAGAAACTTTGTGCTGGTAGAGAATTCCAAGCGGCAGATAGTACCAAGTGTAGATCTCGCGGTAACCAGATCCGCCGCTCAGGAATCGATTCCAGTAGTGATAACCAAGCCCAGCCTGGAAAAACAATTCAGGCGCAAAATTCCAAAAAAACGAACCTTCCACTTCCGAAAATGACAGGACGTTGGTGTCTGTGACTGCCACACCCGTTTGGGTGGTGCCGTCGAACTGCGAATTCACATTGCCCGAGAGCTCTCCAGAAAAACTGAGAAAGCTTGCACCCAGATTTGGCAGCGGCACTTTTAATTTCACGAACGGCGAAAAGAAATTGGCCTTCTCGGTGCTTTTGAAAGGGGCTCGAAGCTCTTCGCGGTAATCGAAACTGTGATAATTCACACCTGCTGCGACCTGTGTTTCAGCCGCCGAAACTGCCACAGCCGGTGGTTTGGCCTCTGGAGTTCCAGCAAAAGCTTGAATCGAAAGCAACAGACACGAGAGAGCGAAAAACTTCATCGGTCGTCTCACGCCTGTTTTCGATTCGCGACAAGGTCTTCGACGACCGCCGGATCCGCCAGCGTACTGGTATCTCCCAACTGATCCGGAAGATTTTCAGCAATCTTGCGCAAAATCCGGCGCATGATTTTTCCCGAGCGAGTTTTCGGCAATCCCGGCGCCCACTGAATATGATCCGGTTTTGCAATGGCACTGATTTCGTTGGCCACCCATGCAATCAATTCTTTTTTCAAATCTTCCGTTGGCGTGACTCCCGCCTTCAAAGTGACGTAGGCATAAATACCCTGCCCTTTGATGTCATGCGGATAGCCGACCACGGCACTTTCAGCCACTTTTGGATGGGCCACCAAAGCACTTTCCACTTCCGCCGTTCCCAGGCGATGTCCCGACACATTGATCACGTCATCCACGCGACCGGTGATCCAGTAATATCCGTCTTCATCACGGCGGCATCCATCACCTGTGAAGTAATAGCCCTTGTAAGTGGAAAAATAAGTTTCCTCAAAGCGCTTGTGATCGCGGAACACCGTGCGCATCTGACCCGGCCAAGAATCCGCCATGACCAGCACGCCCTCGCAAGCACCTTGAAGCTCTTTTCCTTCCGGTGACAAAACCTTCGGTTGCACTCCAAAGAATGGCAAAGTCGCTGATCCCGGTTTTTGATCGATCGCCCCTGGCAACGGCGAAATTAAAATTCCACCTGTCTCTGTCTGCCACCAAGTATCAACAATCCCACACCTCGAATCACCGACAGTTTTGTAATACCAAAGCCAAGCTTCGGGATTAATCGGCTCGCCCACGGATCCCAGCAATCGCAAAGACTGCCGCGAAGTTTTCTTCACCGGAGCTTCTCCTTCACGCATCAGTGCGCGGATCGCCGTTGGCGCCGTGTAGAAAATGGTGACCTTGTGCTTGTCGATCACTTCCCAGAATCGAGATGTGGTCGGATAATTTGGAACACCTTCAAACATCAACGTTGTCGCCGCATTTGAAAGTGGGCCATAGACGATGTAGCTATGTCCCGTCACCCAACCCACATCGGCCGTACACCAATAGATGTCGGACTCGTGATAATCAAAAACCAGCTGATGAGTCATCGACGCGTAGACAAGATATCCACCCGTCGTGTGCAAAACACCTTTTGGTTTTCCGGTGGATCCAGAGGTGTAGAGAATAAACAGCGGATCTTCCGCATCCATTTTCTCGGGCTCGCACTGGTGGCTGACTTTTGTTTTCTGCTCGTGCCACCAAAGATCGCGGCCCGAATCAAAAGGCACATCGCCATGCGTGCGCTGAATGACCAGAACTTTTTTGACCAAAGAGCCCGTTTTGACAAGGGCCGTGTCCATGTTTTTCTTCAAATGAATTTTGCGGCCAGCGCGGTAGCCTTCATCGGCTGTAATCACAAAGTTGGATTCACAGTCCTTGATTCGATCAGCGATCGAATCCGGAGAAAATCCACCGAAGATGACCGAGTGAACGGCGCCAATTCGCGAACACGCCAGCATCGCATAGGCTGCCTCTGGAATCATCGGCATGTAGATCGTCACGCGATCGCCTTTTTTTACGCCCTGAGCTTTCATCACATTGGCCATGCGGCAAACTTCATCGTGCAATTCCTGATAGGTGATAAAGCGAGATTTTTCTTCTGGACTGTCGGCTTCCCAAATGATCGCTGTGCGGTTGGCGTTCTTCGCCAGGTGGCGGTCGATACAATTCACGGACACATTCAGCTTTCCGCCTAAAAACCATTTGATCTCAACGGGTGAGGTGAAGCTGACTTTCTTGACCTGATTCCATTTCTGATCCCACTGCAGGCGCTCGGCTTGTTCGCCCCAGAATTTTTCGGGATTGCTGACGGACTGCTGGTACATTTCTTTGTAGCGCTGTCCATTCACCCAGGCATCAGAGGCCATCTTTGGTTTGACTGGAATTAGGGTTTCAGAACTCATAAAAACTCCTCGGCCAATAGAACGCTTATTGGACTGAGGAGTTCGCGCTGGGTCAACCCATAGCTAAGGGCAGCTTAAAACAGGTAGCTCAGGCCAAAATCCATGGCCATGCTAAATTTCGTGTTGGTTTTAAAGTCGCCCTCGGCAGGAACTGGAGTATTACGCAGATCGGCTGAAAGTGGATCCACCATTTGGCGAACATAGGCGTGGATCCCGAAACCAACCGCAAAATGAGGCTTGAGGAAATACCGATTGCTCAGCGAGCCACCGACGATCGGCAATTGGCGAGTTCCGTACTTCAACATCCCCGCTTCCACATTCCAGGTCAAAAAGGCCGGGATGATATTCCACTTCGAAACGCTGAGCTTTCCGTACATCATGCGGCGCTCGTAATAGGCCATCCATCCGCTTTTCGGTCCGACCGAGCGATCGAAATCCGGAGGCGGCACACTATTTGATCCTTCAAACTGCTTTCCATAATCCGACAGCCCCGAACCAAACATCAGATATTTCAATCCGACACCGCTGGGCTCATTCCAACTGTAAGTTCCCTGAACAACCATGTACTGATTGTTGTAAAACGCTTCATCCAACAGCCAGCCCGCACCGAGATCGGCCTGCCAGCGATTTTCGTAGCTCAGTTTGCGAGACAACACCGCCTTTGGAGAGTCCAGCTTCGGCATCACCGCTTCACGTGGCAATTCTTCATCGGCAAATTGCAAAACAGTCGGAGCCGGAGGCGGCTCGTATTTACCCTCGGCCGCTTCGGAATCTTCAGCGCGAGCCTGGGAAATCCACATCGTTGCCAGCAAAGTGATCAGAAGAAATTTACTTGAGCCCACGCATGTCGTCCTTTCCCTTTTGCACTTCAGGGATGAAGTTTTCACGCAGACGGATCAGTTTTTTAAAGTTCACATCCCCGCGCTGAAACAGATATTCGACTTCCGGTTTTTCGGCGCCGCCCTTGACCATCTCATCATCAAACTTGACGTTGAATTTCTTGTAAGTCGACGTGTCCACGCTTTGCAGATCAGATTCACTGAACTCGGCTTCCTGAGCCTTCGCTCCAAACGCCATCAACACCAAAGACGCTAGAACCAAAATTCTTTTCCGAGGGAAAATGATATTATTTCTCACAGCGGTTCACTCCCACGTTTTGATAGTTTCCAATTTCATCGCGCCAGTATTCGCCCTCAAACGGCCAGAACCGGTAACCGTTCTGTACGTAATAATCACGCGAGAACTCTTGATCGATCTGGGTTTCGGTCTGATCATTGGCCGCGATCTTTTCTTTCAAGGTCGTGCGCTGTCCATTGATCGACTCATACTTCAGGAATTCAAACTGGGTGGCAAATTCGTTGAACTCTTGCAGCTTCGCCACCAGGCGATTCTTCACCAGGCCACCGATTTGCTTCATGGTTGCACGTTTTCGTCCTTCGATGATCTGATTTCCGTAAGAAAGAAGGCTGGTGCGTCCATAGATTTTTTCAAGGATCTTCTTCTCTTTGGCGAGCTTATCCAGGTACTCGGCCAGAATGCGAATATCCGGGTCTTCCAGCAGCGTGCGCATCACGAAGAACGGAAGATTCGTATCCAACGTGGCCTTGCCTTTGGCTTTCATCTCCACCAAGGCTCGTCGGGTTTTTGCCACTTCCAGATAGTAATCAGCTTCCGTGCGATTCGAACTCAGCCATTCCTGAATTTTCGAGAAGGCCGGATAGTAGTTCTTGTCGAAAGAGCGGCTGATCGATTCGATTTCGTCGTAGTGACAAATAAAAAGTAAAATCGTTCCATGCAGCAGCAGAGACTCTGGATCGTAGAAGTTTTCATAGAATGGTGTATGCAAAGTTCTAAGCGGGCTGAGCGCACTTCGGAACTGACCGCCACGGAACAAAGCCCAAGAAAGCTCCATCAAACTTTGACGGTACAGCGGAGAGTCCTTTGGAATCTGTCGATAGATCTCGGCCGCGTCTTTCCACTTCTTTCCTTGGTAAAGCGCACGCGCCTCACCCATGGTCACCAGTCCACGCTGCAAATCTGGAAGCTGACGCTCGCCCATGCGGTCCATCAATTGACCGAAACGTGTGGCCGCCTTGTCTGGACGCTTGGCCATCAGATCGGTCAAAGCCAGATTGTAGAGCAAATTGTTTTCATTCTTTTTAAACTCCAGAGCTTTTTCAAAGTAGGCTTCGGCACCCGCCAAATCGCCCTTCGTCAAAGCAGACTCTCCCAAACGTCCCAAGAAGACGACTTTTGAAACCGGGGAAAGCTCTTCGGGCTTGATGTGGTTGAGACTGTAATTCATCAAGCTTGGCTCGCCTAGTTCGTCGGCGATCATCACGACGTAATCAAGTCCCTTTTGCTTTTCGATTCCCTCGCCCGTTCGAACCAGATCGACAAACGGGAACGAAGCCACCTGGCGAAGTCCCATTTTATAAAGGCTCACACCCAAATAGAACTTCGCTTTCCGGCGCAGCTTCATATCCGACGAGCG
>CBIHPB010000135.1:0-9340 GCA_966211485.1 uncultured Bdellovibrio sp. | reverse complement strand
GACTTCGCCATACCTGCGCGCGGATTCGGCTGGCTTTTGCTGAGCGATTGCTGACATGGCAATGAAAGAGACAAACAGGGCGGCAAAGGTCTTCGGACGAAAAATGCTGACGATCACGGTGTTGGAACTCCTGAAAAAATCATAGCCGATAATTTGAGGGCTCGCATTGTCTGGTGAGCGTGACTGGACTTTCATCAGTGGCTTTGTTAGTTTCTTTGGCATGCTGGATCTGACCAAACCATGGACCGAATATGAATTTGTCGCCTTCGATACGGAAACGTCCGGGGCTTACCCCTTAGGATCGGAAGTCGTCGAGTTCGGAGCCGTGAAATGGAAGGGCGGGAAGGAAATCGGGTCCTATCAGACCCTGCTGAAACCTTCCAAGCCCATGACCGATTTCATTATCGGCATCCACGGCATCACCAATGAAATGGTCGCCGATGCCCCGCTGATGAAAGACAAAATCAGCGAGATCCGCCAATTCTTCGAAGGCTCGATCCTGATGGCTCATCACGCACCCTTCGATATGGGTTTTATGGCCGCGGATTTTGAAAGATACAACATTCCGTTCCCGGCTGAGCCCGCACTGTGCACAAGCTTGATGGCAAGGAAGCTGATTCCTGAAAGCACAAACCACAAACTGCAAACTTTGATCGGTCTTTTGAAGCTGGACGGCGGAACCGCGCATCGAGCGTTGGATGATGCAAGGGCCTGTCTGTATGTGGGGCTAGAGTGTATGAATCGTCTGGGGGCTTTGTCACCACTGACGGATGTCTATAGTGCTGTCGGAAAAGAGCTGGTCTGGGGAAATTACCGGGTTTTGAAATCTGGGAATTCGACTATCGACAAAGTTGTCGAGAGTATTCGGACTGAGAAGAGTATGGATATTATCTATGATGGTGGCAGTCTCAAGAATGAAACTCGGCGGATCACTCCGCAGGGTATTGTTCGAAATCCGGATGGGGATTATGTGATGGCGCTTTGCCATCGGGATGCGGCTCCGAAACGCTTTTACATTCAGAAAATCAAGGATTCGGCCGTCGTTTATTAGGAGTTCTGCCGAGCCAGCTCCACCTTCTCCGCATTGATCGCGCCCTGAACCTCTTGCTCTTCCACCGGCATCGCCTCAGTATTCTGCTTCGGCGAAAGCGTCCCATGATCGATCAGATATTTCTGAAACTGCATCGCAATCGCTTCCAAGTGCTTGAACTCATCCTTCGTGCGAAGTTTGAATGGCCGGTTCTTTCCTTCCATCGTATCCGTCATGAATTTTTCAAATGCATAAATCGGCCCAGCGATTTTGTGCGAGATGATTTTCCCAACCGTGAAAAGGCCGATGCAAAATCCGACGATAATCATCGTGAAAGTGATCGTGAACGGAATCAGGAATTTATCCAGGATCAAACGGTTATCACCAGTGAGCTCGATCATCGTCACGCGCAGATAAGTGTACGAGAAAACAACCGAGATCAAGCCAAGTCCAAAACCCACGCCCATCAAGAAAAAGCAGTACTTGAGCTGAAAGCGTGGATTGATCCAGAACTGGCGGCGGGCATTGAATTCCGGCCACAGAAGATTTCCTTCTTTGATGATCGAATAAACGATCAAACCATAACCCACCCACTGAAGAGCATCGGCCAGGTTGAAAGCGGGGCTCATGATATTGCCGACGCGGAAAACGATAAAGTCCACGACGTGACCGTACATAATACGATCGGTGACATTGCCAAGAATTCCACCCAGCAAAGTCGAAAGACCGCTTCGCAAAGTCAGGGATTTGATCGGCAGCAGATACTGAATCAAAGCGTACGTGCAAAACAGGAAGGCTCCGCCCGTCGACAAAGAGACAATGCGAAGTTCTGGCGGCAGATCCGAGAACAGGCCCAGCATCGCGCCTGGATTGTGGTGAAGGATGAAGTGCAGGAAACCATAGTCTTGTGGCTCGAGCATCGCGCTGGCCCATTTTTTCGTGATGTAATCAACGAACCAGGTGAAAATCAAAGGTAGAAATACGATCAGCCACTCGTGTTTTTTCATCTATCGACATCCTTGCAGTGAGACTAGTTTAGCTAGGAAGGGGTCGGCGCTGCAATCCAGGATTGATTTCGGCCCTCATTTTTGGCCTGGTACAGGGCCTTGTCGGCAGCTGCAATCAGATCTTGGGGAGTGGTGGCGTGATCGGGAAAGGTCGCGATTCCAAAGCTCAGTGATACGAGAGCAGGACTTTGGTGAAGGCCCGCAAATTTTTTGCGAAGGCGTTCAGAAATATCAAAAGCAAATTTCGAACTGGTGTCTGGCAAGATCATCGCAAATTCGTCCCCGCCATAGCGAGTGATCCAATCAATCGTGCGCAAACCTTGGGTCAGAATCAGCGCGACTTCTTTCAGCAATTGATCGCCCGCCGGATGTCCGAACTGATCGTTCCAAGTTTTGAAATGATCGACGTCCATCATCAGGAGGCTGAGGATGCGCTGATGGCGCTTGGCGCGCTCGATTTCCACCCGCAATTGATCTTGAAAAAAGCGGTGATTGCCAAGGCCGGTGATCGGATCGGTCAAAGCCAGCATGGCCAGACGATCTTTTTCCATCAAGATTTTGTGTTGCTGCAGACATTCCAGAACTTGAAGCTTCAAAATCTCGTTGTCCCAAGGTTTGACGAAAAATCGGTGCACCAAACCTTCGTTGATGGCGGGAGAAAGCTCGTCGGACGAAACCTGACCTGACAACAAAATACGCAAAGTGGATGGAATGGCCGAGCGAACCCGGCGCAGAAAATCCAAACCGTTCATTTGCGGCATGGTTGCATCGGTCAGGACCAAGGCCGGTTGCAATTCGACAAGAGCCTGCAATGCCATTTCCGGATTGGAATAGGAATGAATCTCGAAATTGTGACGAAACAATCGCTCGAGCGCCGCCAGCGTCGAGGGCTCGTCATCGACCAGAAATAAAATGGGCTTCGGTGCCGACATCAAAACAACATACTTCGTGATTGCCTGCTCTTCAAGAGCGCTTTAGCATTTATAGAGCCCATTTAAAAATGACTGGATCCTTCGTTGCTCGGTCGTCGGCGTGCTACAGCACGCTCTCCTCGGTCGCGCCTCGGCTGCAGTCATTTTTAAATGGGCTCCGAATCTAACAAGAGGTTGATCATGAAGATGTGGGTGCTATGGATTTGCGCCCTAAGCATCAATGCATTCGCATTGGATACGGCTTGGGTTAAAGGCGAAGAAAAAAAACTGGAACAAATTCTCGATAAATCGAAATTTCCAGCCACCCATTTCGGACTTTATGTCGCAGGCAGCGAAAATGAATCCCAGGTCATCTTCAAAAAAAATCACGATAAGAAGATGATTCCGGCGTCCATCTCGAAACTTGTGACGGCGGCGACCTCGATTTCGCAGTTTCCTCCGGGCACCAAATTTAAAACCAGTTTGTGGAGCACAGCTTCGGTTGAAAACGGAGTGCTGAAGGGCGATCTAATTTTGCGCGGGGGCGGCGATCCGGGATTTGTTTCAGAAACCATGTGGTATCTGGTGAACGTCTTCGTTCGCTCGGGAGTGAAAACGATTGAGGGAGATCTGATCGTCGATGACAGCTTGTTCGATAAGCTGCGTTTTGATCCGAGCCGCCAAAAAGAGCGAGTCGATCGCGCCTACGATGCTCCGACGGGTGCGATGTCGTTCAACTGGAATTCGGTCAATGTCTTCGTTCGTCCCGGAGCCAAAGCTGGCGAGCCCGCACGAGTATTCGCTGATCCTGAGAACGGCTATATCCAACTGAAATCGAAAGTCGAAACCACTGGTAACGGCGGCAAAACTTCTGTCGAAGTCGATCGCGACGAAGCGACAAAGGGCCCAGGTGATGTGGTTGTCGTTTCCGGCAAGATCGCTTTGGATAGCAAAGAAGTGGTGGTCTACAAGAACATCACTCAGCCGGACCTTTGGGCTGGTTACAATCTTCGCGCTTTCCTGCAGCAGCGGGGAATCGAGATCAAGGGAGCCATCAAAAACGGAACCACACCTGGACAGGCCAAGCTGATGGCAGAAGCCGAAAGCAAGCCAATCCAGGATGCTCTCTCAGACATGAATAAATTCTCGAATAACTACATCGCCGAAATGCTGACCAAGAACCTGGCGGCAGCCCAGAATCCTCCGGGCACGATCGAAAAAGGCATGAAGATCTTGAACCAGTACATGGAAAAAATCGGTGTGCCCTCGAATCAGTACGAGCTCTACAATCCATCGGGCCTGACCCGGGATAACAAGGCCTCGGCTTACGCCTTTTGGCGGGTCTTGAATGATATGAAAACCCAGTTTCGCTATCAGCCCGAGTTCCTGAACTCGCTTCCGATTGCGGGGATTGATGGAACATTGAAAAACCGGATGAAGGGCAGTGCGGCCGAGCGCTGGGTGCGTGCCAAGACCGGATTTTTGACCGGGGTTGTGTCCTTGGCCGGCTATGCTGGACGAAGCGACGGAACTGTCATCCCATTCGTGTTTATTTACAATGGATCTGCCGATGAGTCTCAGGTGAGAGCACTGTTCGATCGCATGGCCATTTCTTTGGTGGATTAGGGGTATCACTTGCGGCAGTTTCAAATTTTTCTAGCAGCGATTTTCATTCTTTCAAATGCCACGGCACAAGAGCGTCCATACACGCCGATCAAAAACGATTTCACGGAAAACGGCGTGCCGTTTGTCGTCGATGTTTCCAGCGAGTACTTTGAAGAGGCTCCGCGTTCGGAGATGGCCGTTCAAGGCGGGAATCAGGAAGAAGTCGAAGACTCGAAATTTTCTCAGGTGATCGACGAAGACACGCCGGTGACTCATGAAGAAATCGCCGGTGAAAAAAATCTGACCAGCTCGCGTGTTTGGAAGCCAACTGATTTTTCAGGGCAGACGCAAGCACTGGGTTGGGCTTCGGACACTTTTGCCATTCCAAAAGCTTTGGAAACTCCGGTGAAATTTTGGATCGACGTTTACACCAAGTACAACACCGATCAGGGTGTTTTGCATGATTCGGATTACATCGATCTCGTGTACGAAGAGCTGTATTTTTCCGCGATCTCTTCTCGCACCGATTTGAATCCTTACCAAAAAGACGCCGCCAAAACCAAAATGGTCAAGGAAGCGAAAAAACGTGTCATCACCATGCTGGAAAAATTCAGCGATCTGAAAGATCCCGGCACGTTGACTGAGAAAGAGAAAAAGATCTGGAATTACTTTGAAAAAATCGACGAGAAGAACAAGTTCATCGTCGCTTCCAAGAAAAACCGTCTGCGCTTTCAGCTGGGACAAAAAGACCGTGTGATCCAGGGGATTTATTTCTCGGGCCGCTACATCGAGGATTTTGAAAAAGTTTTCCGCGATGCGGGTTTACCGGTCGAGCTCGCTCGCCTGCCGTTTGTGGAAAGCTCATACAACGTCCTGGCTCGTTCGAAAGTCGGCGCCAGCGGTTTGTGGCAGATTATGCCTTACACGATGAAGGGATTCATGAAACGCGATCCGGCGATTGATCTGCGCAATCATCCGATGGAAGCGACCAAGCTGGCGGCGAAACTTCTGCGTATCAACTACAATATGCTGCAAAGCTGGCCACTGGCGTTGACCGGTTACAACTATGGACCATCGGGCGTTTTGAGAATCACAAAGAAATTCAAAAGCCGCGATATCGGCGAGCTGGTTCAGGAAAAGCGCTTTGGTTTTGCTTCACGAAATTTCTATGCGAGCTTCCTGGCGATTTTGGAAGTCACCAACAATGCACCGAAATATCTGGGACCTGTGACTTGGTCGCAGACCTTAGAGTCGGTCGATGTGCAATTGCCTATGCAGGTTCGCTACGTGGATCTTCTGCGCTGGTTTGATGGCGACGATCTGAAAACTCAGATTTTCAATCCGCATATCACACGCATGGCGCGGGCTCGTGGCCGCCTGATTCCGAAGAACGTAGTTGTGTCCGTTCCCAGAGCCAAATTGGCTTTGGTGATGAAAGAGATGGAAAGTCCCGAGGCTTTGAAGAAAGCTCAATCCGTCGCTGTGGCTGAAGGCCGCGTGCCAAATGCGGTCGACGTGCAGCCAATCTCTTATCGCGTGCGACATGGCGACAATATCCGAAAAATTGCCGACCACTTTGGCGTGCCCGAGACGGAAATCTTGTCTGCGAACAATCTTGGAAAATCAAAAAAACTTCGTGCGGGCCAAGTGATTCAGATTCCATAGAATCAAAGTCGACTGATGAAATAAAAAAAAGCAGATCCTGGAAGGGACCTGCTTTTTTGTTTTTTTGGATATGAATGTTAGTTGAAGTTCTGAACTTGAGCAATGTACGGAAGATTTCGGTAGAAACCTTGGTAATCCAACCCGTAACCAACCACGAAATCATTTGGAATTTTGAATCCAACCATATCGATTTCACATGGAACTTTCAGAGCATCTGGCTTTTCAAGCAAAGCAATTGTCGTCAGGCTTTTTGGTTTGCGAGACATGATCGCCGTTTTCAGATAGTTCATGGTGAGGCCGGTGTCGACGATGTCTTCAACCAAGATCACATGCTTGCCTTCAACCGGACTTGAAAGATCTAAAGTCACTTTCACCTCGCCAGATGATGAAGTTCCACCGTGGTAGCTGGAAACGCCGAAGAATTCACAAGTGATGTCGGTGTCGATCGCGCGGATCAGGTCCGAATAAAAGACAAAAGAACCTTTGAGCACGCAGACGGCGACAACATCTTTGCCTTTGAATTTTTTGGTGATGGTTGTGCCTAGCTCTTTAACTTTGGCCTGGATTTCTTCTTCTTTGATGTAAGTCGAAAGTTTCAAGTTCGTCATCGGTCAAAGCTCCTTATTGCTAGCTCGCGAGTCGCATTTCATTGGCTCAAACGAAAGAGTTGTTCATGATCTCACCAAAACCGCCGCCGCCGGGAACGATATAGCCGTTGTCGTTCAGGCCGCGCTCGGACTCCCACATCTTTCCTGGGGGAGCTTTTAAAACTGCCTCACTGGAAAGGCCTCGGTCAAGTCGAAGGGCATAGACGACCAGGTCAGGATGCCGAGTCAGAACCGCTTTCAAGTATTCCGGGGTTACAATCAGGTGCAAAGCAATCCATTTGCGGGCGGTGCCGGGGACCGATTTCTTGTAATAGTCCAAGGCTGAAATCAGGGTGTTGCCAGTGGCCCCCATCGGATCGGGGAAAAGCACGATGGAATCCTGCTTATCGCCGCCGATTTTGGTGGCTCCGATTTCGGTGCCAGTGACCTTGTGCTCACTGTTGGTCGCGCGTGCTGCAAAAATGTGATCTTGGCGTAGACTCAGAGGCTTCATCGCATAGTGAAGAGCATTGTAGCAAATATGGCTTGGGTAGGTTCCGGCTCGGGCGATATTGACGGAAATAACTCGCTGATCGGGCTGAATTCGCTCGGCCGTCAGTTTCTGGTCGGGATGCATGTCCGTCATCCGCGTGATTGTTTGAATATGTTCTTTCGGAAATTGCTCGTTCATCACGGTCGTCAGCAAATGTCCGTACAGGATTTCAACCAGATGATTGATCTCGGGCTGAAAAGTTTCGGGCGAGCACAGCTTTGCCAGCAAGCCGTTGAGATAAGTGTTGTTCAGGATGTGAACCTGGGGACCGTAAAAGTGTTCGATTTTCATGATAGCCAGTCCGTTTACTTGTTGATCGGACCAGAAGTATCAAAGTCGATGATCAATGTAAACTCGGTCTCTTCATTGCGGAAGGCGCGAGACTTTAAAACCGACATAAACGGATCTGAATTGTTGTCGTCACTGAGGTCTGCGCCATATTTGCTAGGTAACAAGCCGCGCATCACAAAACCGGATCCCATCGGCATTTCAAAGGCTCCGCCGAAAGAGACACGCTCCATGGTCTTGGCTGGATCGGCGGGATCGCGGAAGGCGCGTTGCACTTCGATCTCGCCGTGGATCAGTCCATCTTTGGATTCATTGACGATCAAAGACGAGAAAAATCCCATTTCCGTTTCGGGATCTTGTCCGCGGTGGGTACCGGCAAACCATTCGAACGGCGATGGCTGATTGGCCAGCGAAAGCTCAAGCTGCTGCAGGATCTTCACGCCCGAATTTTTCATCTTCTGAGAAATCTGCGGCAGTGGCCCCATGGCCACCGAATCAAAATTTTTCAACTGTCCGGACGAACGCATTTCGTTGACCCAAGTGTTCAGCACTCGACGATCGATTTCGGCGTAGATGACAACGGCTCGGTTGGGAGCTGTTTTGGCAGCTGCGGTCGGAGCCATCGCACTTCGAGTGAGGGCGGCTTCCGCAGGTGCGGCACTTTGAGTAGAGGCTGCCGCAGTCGAATCAGTTGTTGGTGGGGGGGCTTCAGATCCGGGCGGAACTTCAGGTGGTGGAGCGCCGGTGTTTGCTGTTGCATCGGCAGAGGCCGAGCCACCTTCGGTCGGTTGTGCTCCGCGCTCGACCAGAACCGGTCCGCCTTTCAGGAATTCGACCCGGGCCCTCAGTTCTTCCTTCTGGCGCTGGCGAATGTAGGAAATTGTTGCAAAGACCAATCCGAAAATAATCGCCACATGCAGGAACGGATTGAAGACGACTTTTTTCCAAGTGGGGGTCTGGACTGGCTTGTAGGCGTCCATATCGACTCCGCAATTGGCGCAGTATCGATCTTTGGGTTGTGAAAATCCGCACTTGGGGCAATTGACCAGCATTCTTTCATGTTAAGCGTTGAATCTGACGCCGCAAAGCAAATTCTTCTCGGATGATTCCGGAGTTCGGACAGCTGGAAGGCTCAAGTCAAATTAAACATAATTTTGGAAGGGGATGAGTTTTGAAAATAGAAAAAGCGACCCTACGGTCGCCTTTCCGAGAAACGGATTTCTCCTCTTTGGCAGAGAGGAGGTGTCTATGTCTAAACCACATAGACTTGATCGGCTTTTTTCAACGAGAACTAAACAGCTCTTGGAGTTCTACTTCTTGCTGCTTCAGGTGTTTTCAGCGATTCTGTTGATTCTTGATTTGCTTTCAAGGGCTTAAGTCTTGTTCTGTAATCTGTGCTAGCTGGATTTGAAATTTGGCTAGGGGTTCGTCAAGGTTGACGGGCGATCGTGGGGTCGCTAGATTGCGCCCATGTCGGCTGGCCATATTCCTGTTTTGCTCAATGAAATTCTCGAGATGTTTGCGCCCGTGGTGGAAGCTCAGCCGGGTGTTCCTTTGAAATATTTTGATGGAACCTTTGGCCGTGGCGGGCATCTGAAAGCCTTGCTTGAAAAATATCCACAGATCTCGGCGGTCGCGGTCGATCAGGATCCTGATGCGATCAAATATGCGCAGGAAAATTTCAAAGAATGGAT
>CBIHPB010000134.1:0-9435 GCA_966211485.1 uncultured Bdellovibrio sp. | reverse complement strand
CAAACTCCGGACCGGAATTTCCTGATCTGCAATGCGGGGATGAATCACTTGATCAGACCGGCGCTGTACGAAGCGGAACACAGAATCATGCCTCTGAAAAAGGGCAGTGGGACTGTGATGAAAGCGGATGTTGTGGGGCCGGTTTGTGAGTCTTCGGATTTTCTCGGCAAGGACCGCGATTTCCAAGGTGTTCAGGAAGGCGACTGGTTGTTGGTTGCGGATGCTGGAGCCTATGGGGCTTCGATGGCGAGTACTTATAATTTGTTTGCTCTGCCACGCGAGATTCTTGTTTAAAACTTTTCGCTAAATATTAATTCTCTTCGTCCGGTTCGACGCCCCGAACCCGCGGGCCGCTAAGCATCCTGCTCACCGGCTCGCCACGAATAGGAAAAGAGGAGAAGGGGTCTTAATGCGAAGACCAATATATTGGTCATGTGACAATTTTAATGGTCTTCAGTGGAAGAGCCTATACAGACACTCAGTTTATTGGATGGTTATAAGCATCACATAAAGTGATCACCCCAAAACCGCAAGATCCAGCGAAGCGCAGATCACCCAAAATTTCCCAAATACTTTGAATCGCTGGGCAGGACGCATGCACGACGGGATTAAAGATGCACAATCTCAAACTTAGAGACTGTGAGCGGCTCCAAAATATTCTGCGCCAGCATCTTCGTGTGCGGAGAAAAATCCGTGAGTAACATCTGAATCTCACCCCGAGCCGAAGCCGAGCGCACCAGTCTCCCACTCTCGAAAGTTTTCTCCAGCTGCAAAGCCAAGGCTTGGCCCGAATCCACCAGCTGCACCTGTGCTCCACACGCGCGTTGAATTGCGGTTTTCAACAAAGGGTAGTGCGTGCAGCCCATGATGACGGTATCAATCTGTGATTCCAAAAGCGGGTGCAGATAACGATACGCAATCAAATTCGTGATTGGATCTTCGACCCATCCCTCTTCCGCCAGAGGCACAAACAGCGGACAGCTTTGTTGAAATACTTCGGCTTGTGGAAGCAGGCGCTGAATTTCTTTGGGATAAGCCTGGCTTGCCACCAGGGCCCGTGTTCCCAGAACTCCGATGCGCTTGGTTTCGCTTTTGGCAACGGCCAGTTCGGCTCCGGGTTCGATCACGTTGAAAACCGGAGTGCCTTTCCATTCTTTTTCGCGCACTTGTGAAGAGGCCGTGTTGCAGGCGATGACCAAGGCGTCGACTTTTTGTCCGATCAGGAATTCCAGAATCTGCTCGGAATATTGACGAATGGTTTCCGGAGATTTTGTTCCGTAAGGAAGTCTTGCGGTGTCGCCCAGATAAATGAAATTTTCAGAGGGAAAATGGATGGCGAGTTCTTTGAGAACTGTCAGTCCGCCCACGCCTGAATCGAAGACTCCGATGCTTGCCATGATCTTGATGTTGACCGAATTTGCGTGTGATGAGGAGTGAAAAAACAAAACCCGCTCTTTCGGAGCGGGCTTTATCGAAGTACGTTAAAAGAAACGAAAACAACTTGAAGTGATGCTTTCTTTTTGAGCAAAAAAATAAGCCGCGTCCAAGTTGGTATCAGGATAATGGACCTTCTGGTCGGGGTCAAAAGGGGGATGGTCTAGTTTCAGTCAGAAAACAGTCAGACCATCATGAAACATAATATTTATGTCGATTTACCGTGAGCTCGCGACTCGGCGATCCCAGCATTGCTCATTTCCATAAAGCGCGCCTTGGTTTTGATCTCGGCGATGCTGGTTGCGTTGACGTAGCTCATGCCGCTGCGGATTCCGCCCGTGAGCTCCAAAATCACGTCTTTCACGTGCCCTTTCACATTCACGAAGGTGGACTCGCCCTCAGGGGCCATTCCTTCGGGTACGCCGCCGCGCCAATTCACCTGAGCGGCTTTGGAAGCCATGCCTCGGTATTGTTTGCGTCCATTTTGAATCACGCCCGGAGTTTCAATTGTTCCCGATAGCATCGACCCGAGCATCACCGTGCTGGCTCCTGCTGCAAAAGCTTTCATCATATCACCGGATGTGCGGATCCCGCCGTCAGCAATGACGGGGACGCCGTAACCTTCAGCGACTTCGGCGCACAAAGCGATCGCAGTCAGTTGGGGCACGCCACAGCCCGTGATAATTCGGGTTGTGCACATCGAGCCGGGCCCGATTCCAACTTTGATGGCATCTGCACCAGCTTCGATCAAATCACGAGCCGCTTCTGGCATCGCCATATTGCCGGCGATGATTTCCACAGACGGATGCGTGTCCTTCAGCCACTTCATCACATCCATCATCGCAGCCGAGTGCCCGTGAGCAATGTCAATCGTCATCACGTTGACACCAGCCTTGATCAAGGCACCGGCGCGCTCTTTGAAATCGGCATTCACACCAATGCTGGCGGAAAGAGTTTTTGCACCCGAAGCTTTCACGGTTTGCACGAAGGCCACTTGCTCTTCGATCGAGACAAAGCGGTGCAGGATTCCGACACCGCCCAGATTGTTCATCGCAATCGCCATTTCAGTTTCGGTGATGGTGTCCATGTTGGCGCTAATGATCGGTGTCTCGATCGAAATTTTCTTGGTGAGTTTTGAAGTCAACTGTGGATCGCGGCGCGAACGCACATCGGATTTGGCCGGAGCAATCAAAACGTCGTCAAAGGTCAATCCGCGTCCGCGGCTGGAGATATCTTTCCATTGAAAAAGCAGACTCATGAAATCGCACTCCTTTGATAAATTCTCAGCAGCCAAAGGCTGAAGCAGAGATTCAATAACATTTCCAAAACACAAATCATCAGCGCCGACAGCGGATGAGCCGAAAAAATCTTCCACTCGTCAAAAATGGTCAGAAGTGCTGGCACCAACATCGTCGTCAGAATGAAAAATCCGGCCAGTTTTGCAAACTGTCCCTTCGAGAGCTGACGAGAATATTGCAAAGCCTCGCGCTGGCCCTGGGCATAGGCGGGGTCCATGCAGACAATCATGGGGACAAACAGGTACTGAATAAATCGGACCAGGCCTGGGATTATAAACAGAAATGACCAAGTCATGGATTTTCCCCAGGCACGCATGAGCTCAATCAAAGACTGTGGGAAAGTCTGGCTCCAGAATTTCAGGAAAGGTTGGCTTTGCACGCTCCACAAAATCAAAATCAGGGCAGCCAGCGGGTAGAGCAGACTCCAGATCATCGAGATTCCACCGTAGAGCCAAACCAGGCGGCTGGTGCCTTCGGGGCTTAAGAGCATGTCTTCCATGCGGCCGGTAATCCACTGGTCGATGACGGCACCGATCACCGTCAGCACAAAGAGCGGTAGACCGATGCGGAGCAGGGATTTAAAGAATGTCTTCCAGTAAGCCGTCATTTCAATCACAAGAAATTAATTGAAGTCCAAGGCCTGGGCCTTGTCCACTTTGAACTCGATTGTTAGGGGCCGATTACGCAATGCTTTATGATTCTGATTAAGAATCGGAACCGGTGCGGTCTAAGATGTACTTTTTGTTGATGATGTTTTTCAGTGCCGAGAAAGCCTGCTTGTTGAACGGCTGACCCAGCATCTCATCAATGTAGGCAATCGCTTCATCCGGAGTGTAGACTTTGCCATCGGGTTTGTCGTTAAAGACAAGACCTGCGAAGAAATTAGCAAGGCTCACGATCTTGCCCAGGGGGCTGACCTTGATGTCGCGCATTTTTTTAGGAAAGCCGGTGCCCTGAGCATTTTCATGGTGCTCGGCCACGATCAAAAGCACATCGCTTGGAAGGTCTTTGACGTCGCGAAGCATCTCGATGCCCTTCAGCGGATGAGATTCGTAGACGGCCAGATCCTCTTGCGACCACAGATGGCGCGGGCGATTCATAATTTCTGGCGGAACAAAACGCAGGCCCACATCGTGAAGCAAGGAACCCATGGCGACTTTCTCGCGCGCCATCGGAAGATTGATCTGCATTTCATCACAGATCAGCATGGCCGTCATACAAGTCGACATCGAATGCTTGGCTTCGCCAGGTGGCAAGGCTGAAAGAATATCAATGATTTTATCGAAAGCCGAAATGTTGCGGCTCATTTGATCCATCAGCTCGGAAAGTTTTTGAACTTTCACGACCGAAACGAATCCAGCGCTTGTCAGCGTGCTCATGGCATCTTCGGTGAGGCCTGAAAGGAATTTCAATTTCACAGCGTCAGGAACTGTTTTTTGCACGATCACTTTGCCGGTGAGGGCTGTGACCACGGCAATCAGGGCCGCGTGCTCGTTGGAGCGAACAAAAAGTTTAGACTGCTCGTGATTGAAAGAGTGCAAAGTCGAAAAGTTGGCCTTATCGCCTTTTTTTCCAATCAGCAGATAGGTATTTTGTTTCATCTTCAGATAAATCGATGCTGGTAATTGCATGCCGTCGAAGAAGAAATCCTTGGGGACTTCCGTGACGAGGTGATCTTGAATTTCAATGCCGTTGGTTTTCGTACTGGCCATCAATAAATGTATCGGAATATTCACAAAGAAGCTGAACGATTCGGGCCTAGCGAAGCCAGCGTTTCTGAATTTGAAGCATTACCGTCTGGCTTAAGGTCGTGTTCGAAGGGGCGCCGAAAAGCCCTTGGTCTGCGGCTTGGATCAAAATGCTCCATTCGTTTTCAAGCAGCCAGCTGAGGTTCACAGCGGCCGTCACAAATCTCTGCGGAGCACCCTTTGACTGAATGTCGCCTTCCACATCCACGGCATCTTCATAGTTCCAGATGAGCGATGTCCCAAAACGATACTTCGAAAAATGATACCCGCCGCCCAGGCCCAGCGATCCGCCCCAGCCAGGCTTCAGGCGTCCCGAGCTCTGCGAGCTTGTGTAATCCTTCTCGAAACTTTTGTGCAAATCTGCCTGCGAGAACACATCGACAGTCGCGAAGTTTTTCGTCAGAACGGTGCCAGCACCCAGCGCCCAAAAGCCGCGGCCTCGGGCATCGAGCTGACTTGCGAGATCTGATTCCTGAATCGATTTCCCGGTCGGTAGAATCAACTGCAGGTAGCCGATGCCTTTGGGGCGAATCGGATGGTACTCCCAATCAGGCCAGTACTCGTAACCAAGATTCGCCGACAAATCGCCAAAGCCCGATGAGGTCTCTTGCGAGCGAGCCCGCTTGATGACTGGAACCGAAGCGCCAGCCTGCCAGCGCTCGCCAAAAACATGAGAGCCCTGAAGGTTCAGGGTTTCCATGCGCTCGGCTTGATCGCGTTTTCGCCAAAGACCGCTGGCTTCCACATCGGTGTCGATCTTAGCCAGGCTCACGGACTGGGAAACAAGTGCTTTGTCATCGCCTGTGATCAAGGATGGACCGGAAAAATTTCCGCCACAACAAGCGCTCGCCAAAGCCTCGGCCGAGAGCAGAAGTGTCGCAGCCAGAAAACTAGTAATGAACAGAAATGTTCGCAGCATCGGTGATTCCAGTTTCGTCTTTCAATTGAATTTGAATATCCCAGTCGCCAGGCATCGAAAAAAACACATCGTCCACGAGGTAGGTTCCTGTGTCCACCTTGGTCACAGTGACGGGCGAGCTGCCATGATTCATCGAAGGCATCCACAGGCGCACATTCACAGTTTGTGGAAAGTCCACCGGTACCGGTGTTTGGTCGGCCAAATTGGCGCGCCAAAACTTCAACAGAAAACTTCCTGCTTCCTCTTCAGTCTGCGCCGTCATCCAAGCGAGAGAAATCTGGTATTTTGAATTGGGAAGTGAAGCTTGCGCTTTCTCCGCAGTCTGTGGAGCACGAGAAGTCTCTGATTTTGCTGCGTACTCGGGGCGAGCACAGCCAGAAAGAAAAATCAAAACCACAGCGAATAGCAGAGCTTGCTTACCAAACATATTTTTCTCCGCGAGCAATCGCGCAGCCCAAAGTTCGGGTTTCGCTTTGACTGACTTTCTGATCAGCTCTGAGCTCGGTCAAAGCTGCTTTCAAATAATGTTTTTCAGCGCCACCGGCGTCCGCCGAATTGGTCACGCCACCTTTGTAGAGAATTTCGCCGTCAGGTGAGAGGACAAAAACATGCGGGGTTTTGGAAGCTTTGTACTGGTCGGCCAGTTGATTTTTCTCGTCTTGAATAACAGGGATGGTGAAGCCTTGAGTTTTGAAATAGGCCTGCGCCTGATCCTTGGGCTCGTCCACGTTCGAATGAACGGCGACAAATTGAAATTCCGGAAATTCATGACTGAGTTTTTCCACCAAAGGCAGATGGCTGTTCGAGCAAGGGCAGCGAGCCGAGAGAAAAACCAGGACAAGACCTTTCGTCTTGCTGGAGAGCTCTTGTTTTTGGCCTGAGAAAAGATCCTCGCCTTTGACCGAGAAAGCAGCAACGACATCAGTTGAGAAAATCACCAAACAGGCGAAAACAATCAAAGAGATGAAAACGGATTTCATAATCCGGAAACTACATCGCAGTCGATGGCTTCGCAAGCTTTGAGAGAAGCATCGCAAAGCACAGAATTGGACCTACCGTGAGAGAGGATTTGATGGCATACTGGCCTCTCAAAACAAGGAAATCACCACATGCTCAAACTCTTTTTCTCCACATTGCTTTTCGCAACAGCTTTCAGCTTTTCAGCCAATGCTCAAACGTCGCCAACGACTCTTTCATTTCAACAAGGCACGCTGACGGCCGAGCTCACATGGGCCGAAAACAGCCCGGTGGTGGGACCCGAATCCAAAATGCAGGTGCAGTGGCGAGACGCCGCCGGCCAACCCGTCGATCTAGCGGGAGATTTCCGCGTGGTCCTTTTCATGCCAGACATGGGGCACGGCTCTTCACCCACAAAGATTGCAAAACCTGCTGAGACGGTGGGGCTGTATAAGGTTTCGAAGATTTATTTTACGATGCCTGGACTTTGGGAAGTCAGAGTGATTTTGCGACTGACCGGGATGGATCCGGAGATGCAGTATACAAGTCTGCAGATGGAACCGCAGGAGTAGCTCTGTAGTTCTGTTTTTATCCCGCAGTGCCTGCGTCCTGCAATCGGGGCTTTCGCGCCCCGAACCCGCGGGCCGCTGGCCATCGTGGCCACCGGCTCGATATGGATGGGGGAAAAAAGAGGAGAGATAGGGAACTTTAGTCGAAGACCAATATATTGGTCAGGTGACCATTTTAATGGTCTTCAATGGAGGGTCTTATTTGCCCACTCACTTTTTAGTTGCAGAAAGTCGCAACAAAAAAGTGAGCATCTCTGAACCCGCAAGATCCAGCGAAGCGCAGATCACGAAGAACCTCCCATATACATCGAGCTTTTGAGTACGATGCTCAAAAGCCCGCGGGTTCGGGCCGGCGAAGAGGCCCGATTGGCAGGACGCATGCACTTCGATTGAAGTCCAAAGCCCCCAAAAAACAAAAAGGCCAGCGTTCCCGCCAGCCTTCTTTTTCATTCCAGAATATTCAGCAAAAACTAGTGCTGAACTTCGTGCTGCTGCATTTCTGGATCTTCAGATTGCGGAGCTGGATGGATGATTGAGTTGATGAACCCCAGGTGAGCCGCAGGGATTGTGTAAACACCGATGCGACGGCAGTAGCGATCACCACGGCTTGTGATTCCGGCCAGCAACATTTTGCCGTTGCTTTGGATGAATGCTGGACCGCCAGAGTCGCCATTGCAGCTGCCGTGCTGAGTTTCGTCAGTGCTGAATTCAGAATTGCCGATTTCAGCAACAGGAACCTGAGTCACTTTCATGATTGTTTCGTACTCGTAGTGCTCGTTTGCGCCGTATCCAGCCAAGTGAGCAACCGCGTCTTTCACGACCAAGCTTTTTGGAGCGAATTCAACTGGCTCGAAACCAGCAGGCAGGTCGCCTTCGAACTCGACAATTGAAAGATCGTTTGTGTCGCCCAGGCTGATGCCGTTTGCGCATGAATCGCAGTACTGTGGGTGACCAATCACGTTTTTGATTTTGCGAGTGACCACAGATGGAGCTGCGAAATCAAGACCGAAGAAAACATATCCGCCAGCAATCGCTTCAACACAGTGAGCGGCTGACAAAACGTGGTGAGCGCCGATCACAACGCCTGTGCATTGTGGCTCTTCCAAAGGACCGACAGCGACAGTGTATTTTGCATAAGCGTCAGCCGCGACAACGGGACGGCCATTGACGATGGCTGTGGTCTTCTGAGCGTTCAGGTTTTCTTGTTGTTTGGCTTGTTGCTTGCCGTTTGTGCAGGCGACGCCTGAAACAAGCGCTGTTGCCAAAATCAAAGATGAAACGATTTTTTGAAAAGACATGTGTGGATCCCCCTGGGCGACCTTTAAAGTCGATCTCATGTGTCTTGGCAATGAATCTTTAAGAAAAGTTTAAGATAACCGCGGTCATGCGCATCTGCGTCAAAAGCCCTTTTAGGGGCTTTGGAAGGGACGACTGCGGCTGATGAGCGATCTTGAAATTCGGCCTACTCGGCAGCCGCTGAGGTCGGTCTGTCGGCAAAGAAAGCTCGATCCAAAGCTTGCTGGCTTCTGGCTTGGGGTAAATCAAGAGCTATTCCAGTGACTTAGGTGAATTGCCTCAGGCCTGGTAGGAAGTTTTTCCCTGGCTAAAACATGACACATGAAAGGGGAGCGCAAAACATGAGACTCTCCATAATCCAATTTCCAGGAGGTCTCATGATTCGGACTCTGACTTCGGCCATGATGGTTGCCGCACTTTTCGGATTCGCTTCTTTCCAAGCTTTCGCCGAAGAACCGGCTCAGTCTCCGATGACTCCGCCGATTGTGGCTCCGGCGCCGCCACCAGTTGCGACGGAAGTTTTGGGTCTTTGGCTTTTCCAAAAACAGGAATGCCCGGGCTCTGAGACTCAGACTCCAGTTATCAATAGCCAGACGCAACAGCTTCTGGAGGAGATGATTCAAATCACGGCAGACGGAAAGTTCCAACACGCCACTAAAATGTTCGTGAAATACACCGCTCAGGCCGAGCAATTTGCCCGAGGCGCCTTGGTTCAACTTCAGAATCTGGCAGCCAACGGAAGCACAGAAGCAAAGAAAGAGGCAGGCCTGACAAAATTTCTGGCTTTGCTGAAGGTCTATGATCAATTGTCGATTGGAACCGAGTGTGCCGTGATTGAAAAAGGTGATGTCAGCACTCAGGGATCAAAAATTGTTCTGGCTGGCAAAACTTTGATGACCAGCTGTCCGATCAAGCCGCTGCCTTCGTCAGTCGAGATGGGTTACGAGATCGTGACCTCTGAAACTGGCAAGCAGCTGGTGCTGAAAAAAGAAAATGATGCCCAGATTTGCAAGCTGCCGACAAGCAGCAGCTCGACTTGGTATTCGCACCTTTAATTTCAAGGGCTCTTTAGTATTTCCCCATCCGCAGATAAGTTTTGTCGGTGGGGTTTGAGGTCATGCGATCGATCTGGTGATTGACCATTAAAAGCTTCCACACATTGTATCCATAACCACCGTCATCCGCATCCAACACCTGCTGAGCCATTGTGCGTT
>CBIHPB010000133.1:0-9550 GCA_966211485.1 uncultured Bdellovibrio sp. | reverse complement strand
CATACTTATCCTCCTTGACGAATCACCGGCATCAATCCTTGATGCTCGGGGGAACTACTCTTGTAGCTCCATGGGTGTACTATTCTGCTTAAGTGACTTATCGGCGGGTCCCCCGTTTCCTAAAGTGAGACGTTCTCATTTTTAGAAAATCTGGACTAAAGATTTGAAAATGAAATCGCCGCAGACCAGCCACCCGTGCGGATTTGAAGGATTTTAGACAAAAAGTCCAGAGCTCGGAACGCTTGGAACGCTTTCTCTCTATCTTCTTGCCGAAACACAGTGGATCCGGACCAGTGTCGAGTTGGATTTCAGTCGGTGCCGACCGATGTCTTGCCTGTGAGGTTGAAATGAAAAATGCCCTGTCGAAAAAAATTATGTTGCTTGTTTGTGTTCTGGCTGTGACAGCTTGTAAGCCGAAGCAGACGGATGAAGAAACTGAATTGCCTTCTGTTCCCGGCACTATTGATGATGGTGGCAAAACTCCGGGCGGCGGTTCGGGAGACAATGGAAGCCAGGGACAAACTCCGACGAATCCTACTAATCCGACGAACCCAACCAATCCAACGAATCCTCCAGTACCCGATCCGAACCAAACTCCGGCAGATACTTGCCAGCCAGTGACTGGAATCGTGGAGGCTCCAACAGCCAGCCTAAATAACGGCGAGAAGATCACAGACTCGACAGCTGTGACCTTTCATTTCTCGGGCGAAGAAATTTTGAAATTTAAAATCTCCGACAATGACGATTGCACGTGCGGCACGTGGGAAAAATTTGCCGAGACCAAAGCCTGGACTTTGAAAGCGGAAAACGCTTTGAACAATTTATCGGTTCAGTTCCGCGATTATGAAGGCCGTTATTCCAAGTGCGTGAAGTTCTCGATGTTGCATGACAACCTGCCGCCCGTTGTGAAGGTTGCTTTGGATGCGTCTAATATATATCAGACAGGATCCGACACGAAATTGAACCTCGATATACAGGATGCGGGCACAGGCGTTCAAAAAATCTCTTGTGCATTGAATGGTTTGGCAACTTCTTGCCAAGCTGGCGTTTCCTCTCTCACCTTCCCGGCTCAAACGGAAAGCGCTTACACGTTCACAGTTTCCGCAACAGATGGTCTGGGCCGATCGGCTCAGGGCTCGGTTGCTTGGAACGTGACGACTCCCTACCAGCAAATGGTCCAGGAGCATGAAATCAAATCCAACAATAAAGTCGATATTCTTTTGATCGACGACAACTCGGCTTCGATGGAATACGAGCAAAAATCCATGGCCAAGCGGATGTCGACATTTATGAACGTCTTAAAGGGCCTGGACTGGCGCATTGCCATCACAACCACGGATCCAACCGATGTAGCTTGGGGTGACGGACGTCTGTTGGAAATGAAGGGCATGAACAAACAGTACTATATCGGCTCGGACATGGACGCGAAGAAATCTCAGAAAGCTTTGGAAGACACGATCCAACGCCAGGAGGTTGGAAGCAGTTCCGAGCAAGGAATCAATGCGACTTATCGTGCGATCGAAAAGTCGTTCAATCCCGCAAATCCACAAGCACAGTTCTTCCGCGGAGATGCCAACTTTGCTGCTGTCGTCATTTCAGATGAAGACGAATCCGCAACACTGATGCGCAATATTCCGGAAAACCTTCTGGCTTATGTGAACAAAGTCTGGCCGATGAAGAATTTCGCCTTCCATTCGATCATCACGAAGACTGGCGATACTCAGTGTAAATCGACTTATGGATACACTTACGGAAGCGTGTACGAAAAAATGTCGAAGCTAACCGGTGCTGGCATGATCGGCGGACCGATCATCGGTTCGGTTTGCGCCGAAGACTATGGATCACAGCTGACCGGTATCGGTGACAGCGTTCAAGCGATGCAAAAATTGATCGAGCTGGACTGCGCACCCATCGGCGATGCCAGCTCGAGCGTTGTTGTAATGCTCAACGGTAACAACTACACAGCTCCGTACACGATTCAGGGAACCCGAATGATCTTCCAATCAAATCTCCCGGTTGGAAAATACGTTCTGCAGTACAAATGTAAGAAATAGGACGAGGCGAGAGATTACCTCTCGCCTTGATATTTTTTAAGTTCCCGAACTCTTTCTTTGTAATCTCTGTGAATCGCTTTCCACTTTTTCTTTTCCTGCAAAGCCGCATGCTTATCATTTTTGCGGCGCTGGAAATCTTCTTCCTTCCGCAGCTTCAGATAGTTTTGCCAGCGATCTTCTCCAAGCCCGCCATTTTCAAGCGCCAATAAAATCTGACAACCCGGTTCAGATCGGTGCTGACAATCCGTGAACTTACAAGCCTGTGCGAGAGTTTCGATATCCTGAAAAAGTTCGCCAATTCCTTCGTCCGCTTCCCAAAGATTGAGGCTGCGAAGCCCGGGCGTATCCATCAACCAAGCACCCGATGGCAATCGATGCAAAGATCGATGAGTCGTTGTGTGACGGCCACGACCGTCCTCCAAACGGATTTCCCCCGTATCGAGAATCTCGCGACCGATCAGTCGGTTTGCCAAAGTCGATTTACCGACACCGGATGATCCGACAAGTCCTACCGTCCATTCGGGCTGTAGATAGAACTCCAGGGCTTCGATATTCCAGTTTTCGACTGTGCTGAGACCGTGCACGTCGACACCTGGAAATCGTGCGGCCGCTTGCTCGATCAGTTCCTGCGGATTTTCTGCCAGATCCATCTTGGTCAACAAGATCACCGGCTGAATTCCGCAGTTGAAAGACATCGCCACATAGCGATCCAAGCGATTGAGATTGAAATCCTGATTCACCGCTGTTGCGATAAACAGGAAATCCAAATTCGCACCCAGCTTTTGCATGCCTCCCCCGTTCGCCGCTTGGCGAGCGAGAAGATTTTTGCGTGGCTCGACCGCTTCAATGTAAACCCAGTCGCCGGGCTGAAGTGTTCCCTGCACCCAATCTCCGACTGTGGGCTGCGCTTCGGTTTCTGATTTTTTTAAGTTGCCGCTGATTTCAGCGGTCCAAGTTTGCTGTCCGTCGTTGGTGACAAGAAAGCTGGTGCCCCGGTCTTCCAGGACACGAAAAATATTTTTTGCAATCAATTGAATGACTCCACGTATGAGCAAATGGAAAAATCCAGATGCTCAGAGATCCTCTTCAAGTTTGAAATTCGATTTTGCGGAGCCTAAGGTCTGAAGAAGAATTAAAGACGCTGGAGGGCCGCAGTGTTTGAATTATTCGCAATCATAAGCACCTCCATGAGTGGTGAAGTCTTTGTGACCTCTGACACAGGTTAACCGATGCTTGATAAAAAAGCAATCGCGCCTTTATCGATCCCATCGACTCTTTGAATAAAGCATTGAATCCACTTTCCGCAGGCATAACATGTTCGCAGAAGAACCAAAGGAGAACCCAATGAAATCATTTACTTTTGTTATTGCGATCCTTCTGGCATCAGCCGCTTTTGCCTACCAGGTGACCGGCCCCGTTGTCGAAGTCACGGACACGAAAATCGTCGTGCAAAAAGGAAAAGAAAAATGGGAACTGGCCCGCGATGCTGCCACCAAATTGAATGGCGACGTCAAAGTCGGCGATAAAGTCACCGTCGAGTACACAATGACAGCGACCGATATCACCAGCAAACCTGCTAAAGCGAAAAAGTAATTTTTTGAAGAGCTTCTGTTTCAGCAGAAGCTCTATTTTTTTCTTTCGTAAGTGCGGAAGGAAAATGGAATCGGTTCCGATCGTAGTTCGTTGCGAGTCAGATTGAATTCGCTTTCATTGAATTCCGGAAACTTGGCATCACCTTCAAAGTCTTTTTCAATCACGGTGAGATAAATACGATCCACCAGGTCCATCGCCTGCGTATAGATTTCTCCGCCGCCAGCAATGAAAACTTCATCCCCAAATTTGGCTTTGAACTTGGTCGTCAGCATATGCGCAAGCTCTAGTGCCGAATTCAAATTATTCACGATTTCGACATTCGGATCTTCAAAGCGATAGCCTTCTTGCCGAGTGATCACGATATGAAATCGGTTCGGCAGCGGCTTTCCCAAAGACTCGAAAGTTTTTCTTCCTAGAATCAGAATGTGACCCTTGGTTTTCTCGCGGAAAAATTTGAAATCCTCGGGGATATGCCACGGCAGCTTGTTGCCTGTACCAATCACCCGGTTGCGGGCCATGGCTGCAATAGAAGATAAAATCACAAAACTCCCTTTGTCGACGCAGCGCTTAGAGAAAAGTAGCCAGGCGCCTTTTTTAGACAGCGACTTCGGCTTTGATTGCAGGGTGCGGATCGTAGCCGGTGATTTCAATGTCTTCGAATTTGAAATCAAAAATATTTTTGATGTTCGGGTTCAGCTTGAGCTGGGCCATTGGACGGTGTTCGCGGGTCAGCTGCAGCTTGGCCTGCTCGAGGTGATTCAAATACAGGTGCGCATCTCCCAGCGTGTGAATGAAATCACCGACACCAAGACCGCAAACCTGCGCCACCATTTGTGTGAGAAGCGCATAGCTGGCGATATTAAATGGAACGCCCAGGAACACATCGGCACTTCGTTGATAGAGCTGGCAAGACAGCTTTCCATCGGCTACGTAAAATTGAAAGAAAGCGTGGCAAGGTGGCAGCGCCATCTTATCCACGTCGCCCGGATTAAAAGCGATCACCAAAAGTCGGCGAGAATCCGGATTTTTTTTGATCTGCTCGATGACATTTGAAATCTGATCGATGGTGCGACCGTCGGCCGCTTCCCAGGAACGCCACTGTTTGCCGTAAACGGGGCCAAGGTTTCCCTCTTCATCTGCCCACTCGTCCCAAATGCCGACTTTGTTTTCTTTGAGATAAGAGATATTCGTGTCGCCCTTCAGGAACCACAAAAGTTCGTGAATGATCGAACGCAGGTGCAGTTTCTTGGTGCTGACCAAAGGGAAACCCTTCTGCAGATCAAAGCGCATTTGATAACCGAAAAGGCTTAAAGTTCCGGTTCCCGTGCGGTCATCCTTGCGGGCCCCGCGCGCCAGAATATCGCGCATCAGCTGGTGATAGGGCTCCATGGGATGAAAAGAAACTGTGGGAAGAGTCTGTGTGAGCGTCTGATTTACAGATTCCAGCATTGGCTTACTCCTTGCGCATTTCGGGCGATTGCAGATTGATTTTACCCCAGGGTTTTTGGCGGTTTCAATTCACTTCCCCGCCAACCCCTTGAGTCAAATTCGTATTCAAGATCTGCCAAATGCCGTGTCAAATGTCGCATTGGGTTGCAAAAACCTGGGGCCTCCCTTAGAAACTTGGAATGGCAATCGAAGTCAGAGACCCCATCCACGGTACAATTTCACTTTCCACCGGCGAAACCGCTATTGTTGATTCGTTGGAATTCCAAAGACTTCGCGCCATTAAGCAATTGGGCTTTGCGGATATCAGTTTTCCAGGTGCGACTCATACGCGTTTCTTACATTCCCTGGGAGTTTGCCATCTTGCAGGTGAAACCTTCGATCATATGTTTCGAGTGTTTCCGTTTTCCAATGCCGGCGTTCGCACAAGATTTAGGCAAGTTTTCCGTCTCGCGGCGATGCTCCACGATGTGGGCCACGGTCCGCTGTCTCACACGACAGAAGAGGTGATGCCGCCTTTGAAGAGTCTGGGCGTGCAGCTGTACAAGCAGCGATCACAAGATCCTTTGATCCGTGCGACCCATGAAGATTACACAATCAAGTATCTGACCGATTCGCCGCTGACCGAAGTGATTCGCAAGAATTTTTCGGATGTGTCGCCTTTGCATGTGGCTTGCTTGATCGATAAGACTTTGGAAGCGCCGGATGATTTCTTTCTCGATAAAGGAATGGATTTCCGTCCAATTCTTTCTCAGCTGGTCAGTGGCGAGCTCGACTGCGATCGCATGGATTATCTCGAACGCGATTCTTACTACACCGGCACCAACTACGGAAAATTTGATCGCGACTGGATGATCTCAAACCTGACACCTTATCAGGTCGATGGAAAGTTTTACCTCGCCATCAATCGCCGAGCCCTTTACACCTTCGATGATTTTTTGATTTCACGTCATCACATTCACTTGATGGTTTACTTCCATCACAAGTGCATCGTGTACGAAGAGATGCTGAACCGTTATCTGACATCACCGGATTGCGACTTCCAATTGCCGGCTTCAATCGCCGAGTACACCAAGTACAATGATTTCAAATTGTACGAGCATCTGGCCGGATCGCCGAACGAGTGGGCGCAGCGAATTGCCTTCAAGAAGCCTTACAAGATGTTTGCCGAATTTCACACGACGGCTGAGAACACTCGGCCCGAGAAGTTGCGCGACAATTTGATTGCGGAAGGTATTGATGTGATTTGGGCTTCTTCGAAAGCGCGTCTTTCGAAGTATCACTCGTCTTCACCGGAAGACCGCGCTTATCCAATTTACGTGATCGATCAATACGACAAGTGGGACAAACCCACACCAATCGACAAATCGACTGAGATTTTCCAAAAGTATGAAGCAGCCCGCATTATCGACCGTCTTTATGTCGCCCCGGAAAATTACGAAAAAGCTCAAGAAATTGCAGCTAAGCGCTAGTGGGTGACCCGCGGGACCGCCTCGTCAACCGTGACATCTCTTTGATGGACTGCGGATTTTGGGTCCGGTCCCCGCACAGATACTAAAGCCCGACTTTAAGCCAGATATTGATTCATGATCAAAAGAATCAAAGAGAAAATCTCGAGAATCAGCAAGTAAACCTGCAGACGCTCTTGAGTCTTCTTTGAAAACAGCCGATCCGTTCTATGTTGGTTCATAGAATCTCCTCTCTACCAAAGAGGAGAAATCCGTTTCTAGAAGGCGATCCCGAAGGTCGCCTTTGTTTTTTGCAAAACCTAAAACCAACTCAATTCAAATTTAATTGTAGTTAACGGAGCAAGATGTCCGGATTCCGGCTATGTTAGCGAAACGCCGGAATTCCCGTAATGTGCTGACCGAGCACTAAACGATGAATCTCTTCGGTACCCTCGTAGGTGTTCACACTTTCAAGATTCATCATATGCCGGGCGACGTGATAGTCACCCAGGATTCCATTCGCACCCATCAAATCACGCGCAACACGTGCGATTTTTAAAGCTTTGGAAACGTTGTTCATCTTGGCCATGGAAATTTGCTCAGGCGTGGCTTTGTTTTGATCTTTTAAGCGGCCTAAATGGAAAGCGAGTATTTGACCCAATGTGATTTCGGTAAACATGTCGGCAAGCTTTGCTTGCACAAGCTGATGGCTTGCCAGTGGCTTATCAAATTGGCTTCGGCCCTTTGTATACTCGAGCGCTCGTTGATAACAGTCTTGTGCGGCCCCCAACACTCCCCAGGAAATTCCAAAGCGTGCGTTGTTCAAGCAGCTGAAGGGACCTTTTAGTCCTTCGACTTCGAGTTTGTGGGTCGCTGGAATTGGAACGTCTTTGAAAATGAATTCGGAAGAAAGGCTGGCGCGCAGACTGAGACGGCGCTCGAGAGATCGCACTTCAATCCCAGGTAGACTTCGGTCGACGATAAAGCCGTTGATCTTGCCCGCTTCATTCTTGGCCCAGACGATGGCGAGATCTGCCATCGTTCCGTTGGTGAGCCAGCGTTTGTGACCGTTGAGAATGTACTTGTCGCCTTCTTTGCGAACATGAGTTGTCATTCCTGCTGGATTTGATCCGGCGTCAGGTTCTGTCAGGCCAAAGCAACCGATCAGTTTTCCTTGCGCCATTTCGGGTAGATATTTTTTCTTTAAGTCTTCGCTGGCATAGGCGGAGATTGGAAACATGCACAGTGCGCCCTGCACACTGACGAAACTGCGAAGGCCGCTATCGGCGCGTTCGATTTCCTGCATGATCAGTCCGTAGCTGGTGTAATTCACGCCTGCACAGCCGTAGCCCCTGATTGTCGAGCCGAAAGTCCCAAGCTTCGCCAATCCTGGAATCAATTCTTTTGGGAATCTTTGCGTTTCAAAACAATCAGCGATGATCGGCATGACTTCTTTTGAAACGAAGCTTCGAACATTTGACCGCAAGGATTTTTCGTCGCTGCTCAGTTGTTCGTCGAGATTGAAAAAATCGATGGACTGAAATTCGCTCATGACAAAACCAAATGCTGGCCGGTAACGGCGGCTCCGGGATTGCTGCAAAGGTAAATCAAAGCATTGGCGATTTTTTCTGGATCGGTGATGCGGAAAAGTGGGTCGACCGATTTCATTTTTTCGGCTGCATCTTTGATTGAAGAGGCATCTGGGAAATGACCCAAGAGATATTCTTCCGTCAGACCCAAGGACATGCAGTTCACGGTGACATTGAATTCCTGAAGTTGCTTGGACAAAGTTTTTGAGAATGCCAACAGCCCCGTACGGGCGGCCGTCGCTGTCGCATCAATCGCCAGGTTGCGGTTCATCGCATCTTGCAGAAGATAAATGATGCGTCCGCGTTTGCGACCTTTCAGAAAACTAGCCGCATATTCAGTTGCTCTCAATGAAACAAGAAGATTTTTTTGCAATTGCGATTCGAGGTCTTTGTTCTCGACGCCGATTTGAAATGGCGTTGGCTTGGATTCCATCATCGCGTCGATGTAAATGTCGATGCTACCGAAAGTCTGCGCCGCTTTGCCGATCGAGTCTTTGATCGCGCCAGGATTGTCCCATTGGGTGGGAATGGCGGTGGCGCGGCCGAATTTTTCGTTCATTTCGCGCTGGTCACAGATGACCTGACAGAATTTTTGCATCTTCTGCGCGTCCGAGTCGATCAGCGCGATGTCGGCCCCATTCTGAGCCAAGGTCATCATCAGGTTTTGGATGGTGGGACCCGCAGGCCCCAGAATCAAGACGGTTCGTTGATGCAGATTCAAATCCATATTAAAATTCAACTTTGCTTGCTGGTTGTCTCGCTCCTGGCAAGGGATCAACATCCCAAACTATCGAGCTTACTTTTTTTGAACTTTTTTGAAAAACGATCTGAACATTCTGTTCGGAGCTAACATATAAAACCTCGTCAGGTCCCATATGAGGATTTGTCCATTCAAGTGTTTGCAGAGTAAATTTCCCTGCTGAAAAATGTGCTTGAGCAGAAGATAAGTTGCTTTCAGTCTCACTCTCTCGAACAAACCAATTCATCTTTTTTACATGATAAGATGATCGATCAAAGATAACCGAAAATCGAGTCGTTGGCACAGATCCTTCCAAGTACAGCCATGCCTCTTGGTCTTCGCCAATGGGTGCTTTAAGGCTGGGCTTTCCAATTTCTTTTTCGATGTCACTTGCTACCGATACTCCAATTTTAAATAATTGAATGCGAGCAAGTGACAACCGCTGGTCTTGATGATTGGTTTTGGAAGCGCAGCTCAAAAGAAAACCAACAAGAATAGCTATGAAAATATGCTGCTTCATTTCTTCCCTTTCATTTTTAGTTTATCACCAAAATAATTCTTGATCCAATTGAAGGCATGGGGAGTCGTCTTTTTCAATTCCTCGGGTTGGAACAAATACCATTCAATATTGTTTGCAAAATATTCTTCTGGAGAAAATCGACCATCGTCCTGAACGAAACC
>CBIHPB010000132.1:0-9707 GCA_966211485.1 uncultured Bdellovibrio sp. | reverse complement strand
ATTTGGGTTTTGTGGAATGCCTTTAACAATCTCAAAGAGACCATGAAGGTTTTCCTGCAGGCGACGCCGCGACAGTTTGAAATCACGCATGTCGAAGACAGTGTGCGCGGGATGAGCGAAGTTCACGATTTGCATCACACGCATATCTGGTCGATGGATGGCGAGCATCATATCCTGACCACGCATCTGATTGTGAAAGAGACAATTACTCTGGAGCAAGTGCATGATCTCAAGGGCCGCATTAAAAAAGATCTTTTCGCCAAGTTCCACATTCAAGAGGCCACCATCGAAGTCGAGTGGCCGAACCAAAAATGTGTGGATCCGAATCACTAAGATTTTAAAGATATTTTAAAATCAAATCGCGTCCGCGGATTTTTGCCCCTAGCACATTCAAAAACACAAACACACCACCGGTCTTGCGGTCTAAAAAGACAACCTCGCGTGGTGGCGTCCGCAGCGGGAAGCCGCGGATGATTTGCAGGGCTTTCTGGGTCAGACGCTTGGGGAGGTCGGATTTCTTCCAGTCGTAATACCCATCGGCATCCATATACTGGGCATGCGGATCTTTCGGATCCAAAAATGGCTCGACGGTCATCAGACAAAATTCTTGGAACATTTTCTTCAGCTCGGGCGAATCCGATTCGGCGATAAATTTGAGATCCAACGAAGCCTTCTCTAATGCGGCCGTGTCTCGCAGTAAAGCGGCCTTAATCATGCGTGTATAGGCCTGCATAAAATCGGGCTCGTACTGACGAACGGCGCCGAAATCCAGCAGCACCAATTGGTCTTCGCCGGATGGGTGCAGACGAACTTTGTAATTTCCTAAATGCGGATCGGTCTGTACCAGATGCCATTCAAAAATTTCTTTAAAGTACAATTCGAGGTAGGCCATCCCCAGACGATTGCGTCGCTCGGGGTTTAAGGCGCCGACAAGTGGATCATCGGGTGCCAATCCTTTCTCAAAACTTCCAGCGATCACATGCTTGGCCGAATATTCGGGAAAAATTTGGGGGACAACGAAGCGAGAATCTCCGGCCAAGAGACTTCCATAGCGCATGGTGTGCTGAAGCTCGGCGGGGTAATTCAATTCCTGCTCGAGCATCTCGTGAACTTCTTGAAACAGCACTTCGGTTTGCAGCTCGCCCGGAAGAAGATTCAGCATCGAAAGAAATGAGCGAATGGCTTTGAGATCGCTTTCGATCGCTTGCGCGACGCCTGGGTACTGCACCTTCAACGCGATCCATTGATTGGAAGATTTGACGCGGGCTTTGTGGACTTGTCCTAAAGAGGCTGTGCCAACGGAATTTGGATCGACTTCCAACTCATCAAGTTTTGCGCCCAGTTGATTTTTGAGGATCCGCTCGATTTCCGAAAACTGCAGGGGAGGCGATTTGCTTTGTAGGGTCTTGAGGAACTCATTGGCCTCGGCTGGCAGAAAAAGCTCGCCATACATGGAGATGACTTGGCCGGCCTTCATCAGGCTGCCTTTCAGCTGTCCCAATTCTTTGGAAAGCTTTTGGGCCTGGGTGGCTAAAAGCTTTTGCCATTTCTGATCTTTGTTCTCAGCATCAGCGAAAAGTGTCGCGAGATTGTGGCCAACCACTTTGGTGCCCGTGTCAAGAGTGAGCTTGGTGAGGCTAAGACCTCTTTGCAGAACCGAAGACTTGATTTTTTTGAGGGGTTTCATATTGTCTTGAGACATGGCTGCTTCATCCTCACTGACATTATTCTGGCATCGCCGAGACTTGAGAATTCACGACAATGCCGGGCTTTATCATTCTCTCAAAGAGCAAGGCGATGTTCAGCCGATTTTTATTTTTGACACAGAGATTTTAGGTGCGTTGAAAGACCGAGAAGATGCGCGTGTGACTTTTCTGCACGAGATTTTGTTGCAGCTCAAGGAACTGTACCGCAAAGAGGGTGGCGATCTGTGGGTGCTTGTTGGTAAACCGCTTGACGTTATCCGAAAACTGGCGGCCAAGCATCAAATCAAGGCCATCTACACCAACCGCGATTACGAGCCCGCGGCCATTCGCCGCGACTCGAAAGTCGAAGAGTTTTGTCAAAAACAAGAAATCCAGTTTCAGACATTCAAGGATCAGGTGATTTTTGAAACAGATGAAATCAAAACGGATGCGGGGAGACCCTACACAGTCTATACACCTTACAAAAACAAATGGCTCAAAAGTCTGAGCCCGTTTTATTTGAAATCCTATCCGGTCGAAAAGTATTTAAAGAACCTGCATCAGGTGAAGAAAGCTTCGAGATTTCCAACGCTGGCTGAAATTGGTTTTCAGAAGAACACCGAAATTTCATTTCCCGATAAGAAAATCACGCCCCGAATTTTAAAAGAGTACGGCGAGCGCCGCGATTTTCCGGCCCAAGATGCAACCACGCACTTGGGGCTGGCCTTGCGCTTTGGAACAGTCAGCGTGCGCGAGTGGGCCAAGCGCGGGAAAGAGTTCAGTGCGGTTTGGCTGTCGGAATTGGTCTGGCGCGAATTCTTTATGCAGATTCTTTATCACTTTCCACAGGTGGAAAAGACGTCGTTTCGTCCCGAGTACGAAAAAGTCGAGTGGCGAAAATCCAAATCTGATTTCGAAAAATGGTGCCGAGGTGAAACGGGCTATCCAATTGTGGACGCGGGCATGCGCGAACTGAATGCCACAGGCTACATGCACAACCGCGTGCGCATGGTGGTGGCCAGCTTTTTGACCAAGCATCTGTTGATTCACTGGTATCAAGGTGAGAGATATTTTGCCGAAAAGCTTTTGGATTACGAGCTGGCATCAAACAATGGCAATTGGCAGTGGGCGGCTGGTACGGGTTGTGATGCGGCCCCTTACTTTCGAATTTTCAATCCTGAATCACAAACCGAACGCTTTGATGCGGACCATGAATACATCCGAAAGTGGGTTCCTGAATTTGAAACCGATCGCTATGTCAAACCCATGGTGGACCACAAAGAAGCCCGCGACCGGGCGCTACGTGCATTTGCGATTGCATTGAAGGATCATAAAAAGGGCGGTGCCAAATGAAGATTCTCCTGACAGGTGCGACGGGATTTATCGGACAAGAATTGGGAAAAGCATTGGTTCGCAATGGCCACGAAATCTATGCGGTGACTCGGGATCGGCATCGCGCGCATCTGCAACTCAGTTATCCGGCGAAAATCATTGAAGGCGATCTCTCAAAAGCGCCACTGGATCCAACAGCGATTGCCGACGTTCAAGCTGTCATTCACCTCGCCGGAGAAAACGTCGGGGATGGTCGTTGGACCGCTGAACGCAAACAGAAAATTCTTTCTTCGCGCGCGACCTCAACAAAAAATCTGATGCAAAGTCTGCCTGCAAAGTTGGAAGCTTTTGTTTCCGCCTCGGCCACCGGGTTCTATGGGTCTCGAGGTGATGAGGTTTTGACAGAATCCAGTGCTGCGGGTTCCGGATTTTTGTCCGAGGTCTGCCAGCAGTGGGAGGCTTCAATTCAAGAAGGTCTTCAAAGAATGCCGAACGCCCGCGGAGTCATTTTTCGCATGAGTGTGGTCTTTGCTCCTTATGGCGGAGCTTTGATGAAAATGCTTCCGCCATTTCAAATGGGTCTTGGCGGGGTGTTGGGATCTGGCCAGCAATGGATGAGCTGGATTCACCTGCAGGATGTCGTTTCTCTTTTTCGCTTGGCCATTTCAAATCCGAAAATGAAAGGCGTGTACAATGCCGTGGCGCCCGAGCCTGTGACCAATCGCCAATTCACCGATGAGATGGTGTCGGCATTGGGTGTACGCCGTGGTCCTCCGGTGCCGGCGGTTGCTTTGAAGCTTCTCTTAGGCGAAATGTCCAGTATGGCTTTGGATTCACAAATTGTGAAAAGTGAGCGGCTGCAGGATTTTAAATTTCAGTTTCCTTCCCTAAAGGAAGCTTTGAAAGACTGTTGTGCACCTTACCGTGATGGGGATCAGGTCTTCTACAGCGAGCAGTATTTCGATGCTCCACGCGACAAGGTGTTTTCATTTTTCTCGAAAGCTCACAATCTCGAAGAGATTACGCCTCCGACTTTAAATTTTCATATTCTATCGATGTCCACACCTGAAATCGAAGAGGGTACTTTGATTGATTATCGTCTGAAAATCCGCGGTGTGCCCGTCGGCTGGCAGACTTTAATCAAAGAATGGAAACCCAGTGATCATTTCCGCGATCAGCAGATGAAGGGCCCTTATCAAAAGTGGGATCATACCCATCGCTTTGAGGATCTGGGGACGGGAACACTGATGCGGGATCTGGTTCAGTACCGAATGCCTTTAGGGCCTGCGGGTAAATTGGTTTCGCCTTTGGTTCGCCGGGATGTGGAAAGTATTTTTCAATATCGCCGGGAAAACGTCAGTGCGAAGGTTGAATCCGGAAATCGCAAATAATTTGCTCGGCAGTCCAAGCCTGAAGCCAAGCTGGAAGAAGCTGGAGATCTTCTTGCGGGAAAGTCTCTTGAAAGAGTTCGAAAATTTCGGAAAGAGTTTTTTCTTCCTCGAGCCATTTCAGCAATTGAAATTGCGGCCCAGTCAACGACTGGACATTCAAGCCTTGTCGATTGCGAAACATGAGAAAGTTTTGCTCGCTGGAGATTTCTTGAAAGCTGGCCGCTTCCGAATCGGACCACATTCGGTCCATTTCCCATTTTGATCTCAGAAATTGCAAAGTCGGATTGAGAATAAGCTCTAAAGTATCCGGATCGGACTCTGCAAACATCTGGATAGAAAACTGCGACTGTTCGGGTGGTGATGGTCGCCAGATTTGAAGAGTCGCCTGCCATTCTAAATCGGCGAGACATGGTAGAAACGGAAATTCATCACTCAGGGTGAGTTCTTCTAAAAATTTTGGAAGAGATTTTGCCACCTCGCTGATATTGGTGGTTCGGGATGGAAATTCGACCAAATAATTTGCGATCAATTTTTGGAATAGACTGTCTCCGACAATGCGCCGGCACCGTGGGAAATCGGCCGCAATCACATCATGCAGTCTTGAAAAATAGGCCTCGGCATAAATATTCAGTCTTTGGATGGTCGAGCGATCAGAGGGATCTTCGATCACTGGTAAAGCACTCTGAACACCGCGGGGATCGGTGATGGCTTGTTTCATCCATGTCTGCAGTTCATGCAAGCTCGGATTGCTCATAGGCCCTTTCGGTTTTCAGCTCTGATTTTTCACAAAGGATTTTTTCGGCTCGTCGGACTTCAGCTTCTAAGACTTGAAATTCGGGGATATGCTCGTCCCATTCGACCATCGTGGGTTTGATTCCGAGGTGATCAACAGTCTGACGATAGAGATCCCAAACGGGATCAGAGACAGGACCATCGTGAGTGTCGATCAGTCCGCCATCGGCCGCCCTCGAATGTCCGGCGAGGTGAATCTGCTTCACGGCCGATGCGGGGACGCCGCGGATAAAATCCAAAGCCTGAAGGTTTTGATTTTGACTGCTGACATAGACGTTGTTCACGTCCAACAAAAGCCCACAACCGGTGCGTTTGATAATTTCAGAGAGAAACTCGCACTCGGTCATTTCGGAATGGCGGAAGGAAAGATAGGCAGACACGTTTTCCAAAGTCAGTTGGCGCTGCAAGAAATTTTGCACTTGATCGACTCGTTCGCAGACATGATCGATTGCTTCAGCTGTGTAGGGTAGGGGTAGAAGATCATGCAGGTTTTCGCCCTGCACGCCGGTCCAACAAAGATGGTCGGAGACCCAGGCGGGCTCGATCGTCTCAATCAGGCGCTTGAGATTTTTTAAATAATCGAAATTCAGCTCGTCCGTCGAGCCAATTGAAAGCGAAACGCCGTGAAGCACGATCGGGTAAAGCTCGCGAATTTTTTTAAGGTACTCGAGCGGTTTGCCATTTTGCAGGTTTTCAATGCCCATGTAATTTTCGGAAATGGCTTCGAACCATCCGATGCGGGGTTTGTTTTGTAGAATGTAAGAATAATGAGGGGCTCTCAATCCCAAGCCAATGGGATCGAGGATTGCAGAAGAAGCAATTGAACCAGGAGAAAAGGATTGAGTTGGCGCCCTCATGAAGTCGTTCTGGATTATTTCTTTTCGGCTGGCGCTTCAGTCGATTCGAATTTGTAGCTGGCTTTGTCTTTTTTGCTCAGCTTTTCGCATTCGCCCTTGGTTGAATCCAAGAAGCCTTTGCCTTTGCAACCGTTTTGGCCGGCGCAAGCATTGTTGGCTGTATTGCAAGCGCTTTTGCCTTTGCAGCCATTCGCGCCCATGCAATGTCCTTTTTCGTGGTGGTCAGCTTGGGCCAGACCTGGGGCAACCATTGCGCCCAAGATTCCGGCCATTGCTGCTTTCACCAATAGACCATTCACTTTCTTGTTCATAAACTCTCCTTGTTGGTTGGTCACACATCCGTGTACTTCGAATGATCCAACCTATTTGTGACAGAGAGAATTTATTTTCTTCAATCTTTGCGCTGCGAAATAGATTATGGCTTTTTCCAACCGCAGCGTTTGCCGACTTCTTCGCGCAACTTTTCACGCTCTTCGGGGGAAAGATTCGCCCAACGATCGCGTCCCCAAGGCGGGCCGTGATGTCCGCCAAAACGATGGCGTCCACCCCAGTGACGGAATCCACCGCCACCAAAACCCACCAGGACTTTCACTAGCACGGTGAGGCCCAGGGCCTGACAGAAATCCAAAACTGGCCCGTGGAAAAGATCCGGGATCAGCGCATTCCAAAGTAACATAACAAGTCCTGATTTGATCAGGATGATCGCGGCCACGATAAACGGAATTTTCCAAAATCGGCGCCGACCATGTCCGTGACATCCTTTTTCATTATTCGAGCTCATCGTAAACCTCCTTCAAGAATTCACGTAAGGACAAAATCGCATAGCGTTTGCGAGACAGAAGTGTGTTCACACTAACTCCGGTCTCTTGTGAGATGTCCTCAAAACTTTTTCCTTCTAATTCATGTTTCACAAAAACGTCGTATTGCTCGTCCGGCAGCTGATCCAGGGCCGCCAGAATTTCATCGCGCAAAACCTGCCGCGACCACTCGTCATCGGGCCGCTCGGCGGAAGCCGGCTCTTCGCCGTTCGCCTGTTGGATCACCATCTCTTGATGATCGGTTTGCGTCTTGCGGCGGCGAAAGCGATCCAGAACTTTGTTCTGCGCGACTGTCACCAGCCAAGCCCCTAAGGATTCGATGGCGGTGCCAAGATCGTAGCTTTCGACGTATTCTTCAAAGACCTCTTGCAGAACATCTTCGGCTTCCACTTGGTCGCGAATCTTTCCACCAATCACCGACAGCAGGCGGCCACGATGTGTTTCCACAACGGCAGCAAGCTCTTGCTCGCGGATTCGGTTTTTGGGACTGCGACTCACGGGTGGTCCTTGGTGTTCTCTTGATCGGGTCGTTCTAAAGGGAAGACGTTTCAGCTTCGGAAATATTGTATAGAATTTGTCTGCGGCTGGGGAGTGGTATCTAAGTTATCGGAAAGACTTGAGTCTGGATGCTCTTCCGTCGGCTGACAGTTCAGCCCAAAAGTGATCGAATCCAGCTTGGGTGAAATACAGTCAAGACGGCGATTTGTGTTCTTTTTCTCTGTCAAAATCTCTGTCACTAGCTGTTTTTCGGCCTTTTGATATCTTGGCAGTCGTTGAAATTCAATTTAACCAGGTGGAAGTTTATGAAGAACATGCTTTTCGCAATCACGCTTTTCGCTTCTTTCGCGGCCAGTGCAAGCCCATCTCCAACCCGACACTATACCGGCCGAGTCAGCAAAATGATTTTAGCCGCGATGAAATCTGCGGGAGTTAAGCCCGTGTGTGAAAAGAATGTCTGCACACATACCGTCACTGATTTCTACACGGCAACCGAAACCGATGGCTGCAGCGGCGGAATCCCTTCTGCAGACACTTCTTTTACTTACGCTGACGGAAAAAGCTATTCATATCATTTCTGTGACATGGGCGAAGCTTCTCAAGTTGTTCCAGCCGATAAAGGCGATGCGTTGGCCGGCATCTTGTATGAGTTAGGCTATTATGGCGGCGCCGGCTGGGTTGCCTTCACAGAAGCAAAAAAGATCGAATGCACCACCTATAAAAACAACCCAAGCATCGGCGCCGACTGCGAAGTCACCGAGCGCGTCCGCGGGAAGTAATTGGTTTACGGGCCGGTGTTTCTTGCGCCGGTCATTGCGTTCAGTTTCCTCTGTGGGCTTGTGTGCACCGGAAGGCGAGCTTTTCAAGCCGCTAATGCTAGAAGAAATCTGAAATTTCTTTTCAAGCGAAGGAGAAAGATGCGACAGCTTTCATTTGGATTTCTGCAGGATTACAAAAAAGAATTCGGCGCTCCCAGCTAATCGGCAAACGAAAATCAAAGCGCCCATTGTCAGTGAAGGCTCCGATTCATTTGATTCTTAAATTCGAAGGCGCCGAAAGCAAATGTGTCAGGGCCGAGAGAACGCTCTACGGTTCATCGCTATGCAGTCCTGAGGAAAAACACTCCAATCTGAGTCCCTATTCATTTGGTACTCAGAGCAAAGCATTTCAATCTCTCCGTCCGTAAATCGATAGATATAGGCATAGTGCTCGTCACAATCGCGCTCATCCGCACCTGTGCACATTTGGACTCCGACGGCGATTTGACCTGAGTCTTGACTCTGCCAACAGCCCCGTATTTCAGATTTCTTGTAGTTCCAATCGATCGTGTCTTGTTTCCAGTTGAACTCAGAACCGAGACTATCCCCTGAATTCATCTTAAGCTCAGCACATTCAGATGTGTTGAGCTCCTGAAACCCGTCAATGGCGAAAGCCTCAATACCAAAAAATGTGAGTGAAAAATAAAAAAACAATTTTGCTGAGAATCTCATGGGCACCTCTTTTAAAGTTAAGTGCCCTCACCCAAGACTCCGAAATGGATGTGCGAACAGGAGGGAAGAGAGTTTCGCCCGTTTGTCTTGATGGGCCCTAAGTATAAGAGTTTTCAGACGGGAGCAAGGTGTTTTGCGATTGATTTACCGATTTTCAATAATCAGATACTACTCGGAAGAGGGTCCGAGAGCACGTACGAGCTAGCCTCGATTGTGTTTCGATTTCAAAATAGCTTGCGAAAATTTCCCGGCCACATCGACTTCGCAAACTTGGCTGATGCCATCAAATCCGGGCGAAGGGTTCGCCTCCAAAAGCAACGGACCTTTTGAAGTCCGAAGAAAATCCACGCCCGAATAGAAAAGCCCCAGTGATTCGCAGGCTTTCAAGGCGATGCGTTTTTCTTCCGCCGACAATTCAACTCGCGTGGCTTTTCCACCTTGATGTAAATTCGATCGCAGATCTCCAGGCGTTCCTGTGCGCTCCATGGCAGCAACGATTTCTCCGCCAACGACAAAAGCTCGAACATCACGACCAGCCGATTCGGCAACAAGTTCCTGAGCTAAAAATGCCGCCCGCACGGTTCGATAAGCATCGACCTGCGCCATGGCTTGTTGCCGCTCGGTCTGCCAGGTCACGCCGAATCCCTGCGATCCACGCAAAGTCTTCAGCACATGCTGCTGGTGATCTGGCAGCAAATGCCACTCACTTTTTAAAGTTCGATGCGCAAACGCCGTCTGCGGAACGGGGAGTTCCGCGCTGTGAAAAAGTTGAAGCGAAGAAAGTTTGTCCGAGGCCAGGCTCACACTCGAAGGTGAATTCAAAACCCGGCAGCCAGCACTCTCG
>CBIHPB010000131.1:0-9752 GCA_966211485.1 uncultured Bdellovibrio sp. | reverse complement strand
GTTACCAACGTCGGTGGCGGGGGCGCCGGTGGCATAGCTGAACTGATGCAGGCCGGGACGCAGAAGCTCGGTGCTGGAAAAGTAAGTGTAGTTCAAGGTCTCTTCGCGGCCGACATCATCGACGATTTCCAAGCGCAGTTCGTTGGCGCCATTGGTGAACGGGAAATCTTGTAGAGAGTGTCGTCCCGCCGGAAGATCGAGAACCTGTTGCAGTTGATTGTTGACCCAAACATAAACTTTCGAATTTCGCTGCAAAAAGATTTCGTAATTTCCAGTCGGATAGGTCAGCTTCGAGCGGGCCATCGACAGCTGACTGGAAATTGAAACACCGGCCATTTGCCGGAAGGACTGAAAGCTGGTGGTCGAGTAAGCCAGGTCACCGGCCGAGACTCGCCAAGCTTTGTCGCGAAAGTCTTTCACCAAACGCACATCATTTCGTGCAAAGCCCGTTGTGTTGGCATTGAGGCCGCCGCTGCGATCCTCGAGGTAGCGACCCTGGGCCTCCAACACAACGCCGCCGATATTGGTGCCGCTGTCCAATTGGGCGCGCAAGGGAACGCGCTTGTCGTCGTATTCCTGGATGCGGGTGTCGAAGACTTCGGCGGTGTTAACGTTGAGATAAGTGCTAAAGCCAGCTGGAGGATCGGCTAAGGTGGCCGGATCGACATCGGCATCGTTGCGTTTCAAAATCGAAGCGGTTGTCGGCGTGCGAAGGTCCGGTGGCACATGGATGTAGATCTCCAGTTTCTTTTCATCGAATTCAACTTTGATATCTTGTCCTTCTAGTCGGGACAAGGGGATCCACAGTTTCTGTCCCAGATCTTGGGAAGCGACTCTCTCGGGGTCGATGTCTTTGATGGCCTGCCGTTCGAACCACTCTTTCTTGATCAACATTTTCAGCATTTTAAAAAGGCTGGCCGATTCGACTTGCAGAGGTTCGTTTTCAGTCAGCCGGGTTTCCAGCTGTCCCATCTGCGCATCGCGAGTTTCGAAGTAAACGGGCATCTGAACGGCGTTTTCGGATTTGCTGCCTTTCTTTTTGAAAATCTGATCGACTTGGGCTTGGAAAAGCTGATCTCGTTTTTCCGTCCACTCGGGCGGTGCCAATGGGTCGACAGGTTTTTTCCCAGTCGATTTGTCTTCTGTTTTTGTTGCTGTCGGTGCGCCAGTCGGCGCGTTGGTCAGAGCGCCGGTCGCAGTCGGCGCGACGATTGGTGCATTGACTGAGATGTCGGTCGCCGGTGTCGATGCTGTTTGTGCGGTGTCGGTTGAAGTCACTTTCAAATTGCCGCCGCTTGGGAGATCGGCTTTTTCGACTTCGGGCTTGGTGTCCATCGGGCGAGTGATGGTCGAATCGACATAAAAACCGCGGTATCGGCCGTCTTTAATCTGAAGCCATTGATCCGTTTTTTGGGCCGCGAAAATGGTTCCAGCTGGCAGCGTTGCTTTAACGGCGCTTTTGGTTGATGGGCCGCTGCGAACGCGGGCTGAATCGGTCGTGGTTTTCAGTAACGGAAATTTTTCGTCCGTCATTTTGACGAACTCGTGGCGCATGTAGTAGCCGGCGAACTCTCCGTCAAGGATCAGGTACCAGTCATTTTTTCTGATGACAGCCATGTGGTAGCCGGGTGGGACTGTGCCCTTGACGTCGGCGCTGAGGCTGGGGGTTTCACGGATTTTGACAATCGTCTGTGCTTGAACTTCCCCAAGTTGATAGGGAATTGAATCCGCAGCATGGGCTGCGGATATCCAAGTTAGGACTAGAAAACCAAGTTTACTCCTGAGGAGATTCAATAGCCACCTTCAGGGGACCAGGTGCTAAGTCTTTGGGCCAAGGCAGAACGAATCGGCGCGAGAACCCGGCCAGAATATTTTGACTCATCAGAGGTTTCACATCATCACCTTGCAAGGTGATCTCTTTGCCATTGACCTTGGACAGGATTTTCACAGTCGGATTTTTGTAGATTTGATGAGCCGACCCCGCATTGGAAACATCCAAAATCAAATCGTTCGATGCCGTTTCAGATTTTTTTGCATCGATGTTGATTTGAGGTTTGGCCGCCGGCGGCGTCACGTAAAGAGATCCGATGTACTTGGTCGAAAGGGTGATTTTGGCAACGGGCTTCGTGTAGGCTTTGTTCGGATCGTCCAGATCGATGGGAAGTTCTTCGGCGATGATCCGAAAAGCCAACTCGGTTTTCACTTGTTGATTTCCGATGTAGGTCACGCGCACGGTGCGAGATTCCTTTGGACCTAGAACCAAATTGTTAGGATAAACTCGGAACAATTCATCAATTTTGTCGGACTCTTTGTAGACTTCTTTGCCGTTGATGTCGGGTTCGCGATTGACGATGTTCACTTCCACCGCCAGCTTGGAATTTTCTGAATTCGTGACGGTGAAAGAAGTTGTCGCGGCTTGGCCCGAAGGTGCGACGCTGGCAATGATCGGCTGGAAATCAAAGCCCGCATTGGCCTGAAATCCCATAAACGATAACAACACAATTGAAAGGGAGTTGACGGTCTTCATCCTTGAAGTCCTCCTAATTCCTAAATTTTACTTAGTATACTGTCCTCGAGGAGACTTTGACAACGGTCTATTGGGAAACCATCGTGACGTTGATATTCAGAGAGTAAACTCCGGCCAATGGAATCGCCACATTCGAGCCCCGCCAGCTGGCCAAGACATCGCAATCTTCCTCGACCCCAGCCACCAGCGCGGTCGATCCGGCACTTTTCACATCTGTTCCGCCCGCAGTTAAAACAAATGGCGTTGTAAATGCAGGGTCGACGCTAAAGCAACCGGCGCCAATGCTGACTTTAAATCCACCTTGAAAGTTGTAGGTTCCAGACGGTCCTTCTGGACCTCCGCTAGGGGTGCTACTGCCGACAGTGATGCTGGCGACGTTTGCATTGTATTTAAAGTGCAGAAGGCCAATGCGGCGATTGTTGACTGTCACATTCGGAGTCAGGTCCAGGTCTCCAGCCATTCCACGTGGAGTGACACTGAAGTAAGTCGGAACGGTTCCGCTCAGATTGAGACTGGTGATGGTCGTGTCGGCGGCTAGCACGGAACTTCGTTGCGTGAAAACGGAAACCAGTAGGAATGTCATGATCCAGATGAAATTTTGTTTTTTCCCCATGGCCTCCACCTTGGTCGAGTGTCTCATGTCTCTACTATCGGAACCGCTGGACCTTTCTTGAATGAAAAAGCAGGACCTTCGTCGAATTTGCTTTGTGCTGATTGAAAGCACCTTAATGTTGAAAATTCTGTCGAACTTTTAGATGCTGGATTTTGGCACCACGCAGAAGGTCCCCTCACTTATCCCAGCAAATTCCCAGAATGCCAATAGACAGGGCCCCTTAGATGTTGTCGAATATTGGTAAGACTAAAGTCCAAGGATGACTCTTGGACTGTGTCGACACCACGGAGGGAATTCATTTTGGCTGGTTCTACTGCTGCAACTGGGAAAAATAAGCGCCGCAAAGTTGTCCTCGATACCAACGTCATTCTCTTTGATGCCTTGGCTTTGATGAAGTTCAAAGAAGCCGACATCCACATCCCGATCTCGGTCATCGAAGAGGTCGACAGATTCAAACGCGATCCGGGTGAGAACGGGCGAAATGCTCGTCAATTTTCTCGTTACGTCGATTTGCTTCGTGAAAAAGGTTCGCTGGCCGAAGGTGTGCAGCTGGATAATTCTGAAACCGTCGTTCACATCAATACCGATTTCACGGTCAGCGGTTTGCCTGCTGATTTGAATGCCGACAAGGCCGACAACCGAATCCTGGGCACGGCGATCTTTTTACAAAAACAGTTTCCGCGTATCAAAGTCGAACTGATCACCAAAGATATCAATCTGCGTATCAAGGCCGATGTCTTGGGTGTGAAAGCAACTGACTACGAACCCGAAGGGCTTTCAGACGAAGAATTGTACGAAGGCTATCAAGAGCTTGAAGTTTCTTCCTCTGCGATTGACAGCTTCTTCAAAGAAAAGCGCCTCGTTCCCGATGTGAAGTTGTATGCGAATCAGTACCTGATCATGAAGGATGCTGGAAATCCAAATCACAGCGCCATCGGACGTTACTCGGCTTCCGAGCAAGCGATCGTTCCGCTGGTCAGCGGAGCGGACAGTATCTGGGGAATTCATGCTCGCAATGTCGAGCAATCCTTTGCCATGGACTGCTTGTTGAATGATGAAATCTTGTTTGTGTCTCTGGTCGGTAAAGCCGGAACCGGAAAGACGTTGCTGGCGATTGCAGCAGGTCTGCACAAAACTTTGGATGAAGGCCGATTCCAGCGTTTGCTTGTGAGCCGTCCGATTTTCCCAATGGGTCGAGACATCGGTTATCTTCCGGGCGATATCGAACAAAAGCTTAATCCTTGGATGCAGCCGATCTTTGATAACGTCGAGTTTTTGATGGGTGCTGACAAGAAAGCGTCAGGCCGTGCTCAGGAACTGATCAATCAGGGGATGCTCAACATCGAGCCATTGACCTATATTCGTGGACGAAGCATTCCGAAACAGTATCTGATTGTGGATGAATCACAGAATCTGACTCCGCACGAGATCAAAACGATTATTACTCGTGCAGGAACGGGTACCAAAGTGGTTCTGACCGGTGACGTTTATCAGATCGACAATCCATATGTGGATTCTGCGAATAGCGGTTTGACTTATGCTGTCGAGAAGTTCAAAGGTCAGCCCATCGCAGCACATGTCACACTGACTAAAGGAGAGCGTTCTGCGCTTGCAGAACTGGCCGCGAATATACTTTAATAGGACTTTTTCCGGAGGTCCTTATGACGGCATTTAAAGTTGGCGATCGCAAAACCGTAACTGTTCAGGTGACGGATAAAATGATTCGCCAATTTGCGGAAATGTCGGGGGACTTCAATCCGATTCATCTCGATGAAGAGTACGCCAAGAAAACGCGATTCGGCCGCCGAATCGCGCACGGCATGATCTGCGGGGCTTTGATTTCACGAGCTCTCGCAATGGAACTCGAAGGCGGCGGAATCTATCTGTCTCAAAATATGAAATTCCTGCAGCCCGTTTTTGTCGACGATGTTCTGACAATTGAATTGCTGGTTCAAACTTTGCGCGAAGAAAAAGGCATCGCCTCGATCGAGACCTTGGTGAAAAAGCAAACCGGCGAAACCTGTGTCAAAGGCGAAGCCATGATCATGCAAGGCAAATTCCTTTAAGGTACCTGATTCCTTTGAGTGCTTCAGTGTGTTGAACGTCATGTTCAAGCTATTTCCGATCATCACATGTAACCGTTGATTCCTGACTGACTTGCTTGCGTCTTCCATTGGCTTGCCCAAATTGTTTGGTAGGCAAGAAGGTGCAATATGATGGAAGCCTATTCGGATGTGACAATTGCTAGCTGGATGACTTGGTTTCAAATCGCTGTTCTGCTTGTGCCTGTGATGATGGCCACGATTTACTTTGAGTGGAAAGAATGGCGCGAAGCTCATCCGAAAGCAGTTCGTCGATACGTTCAAGCACATCGTCGCACCCATCCGACAATTCCTTTCGTGATCCCTCATTAAGGACACACGAGGAATTGCCGGATGTTTGAGGGGGCGACTTCAGCGGGATTTAAACGATCTCCCGCAGTTATCTCTTATTTAATAGCGAAGGCTGGCATTGGGATTGAACTACTAGTTTGCGTGAGTTTATTTAACTAGGAGAAATCCAATGAAAGCCGTTTTAAGACCGATCGCCGTTTGGACCTTGACCAGCTGTCTAACAACTTTACAGTTTTCGACCCTGGCATGGGCTCAGGAACCGACCCAGGCGGACCTCAAAATGGACGCCAAAGCCCCTGTAGTGGCTGTGCAGCCCAAAGCTGAGCTGGCAACCCCATCCCTGATGCTGGCCCCTCAAAAGGGTTTCCAGGCGGATCTGGGATATGGAATGCTTCAGGGTGAATACCAACTGAAAGATCTAACCGGTAAGGCCGATTATAATAAACAGATGGTGCATTCCGAGTTCGCCTCGGGCTTTGCCTCTCATTTTTTTGCCGGTGCAGGAATCAATTACCAGACGTCGAAACGTCGCTCGGATTTCGCAATCGGAACATCGGGTGCAGTGAAAGAGAACTATGTCGAAGGTGTTGAAGATCCAACCCTGTCTCTGGGTGCTCGTATGAATTTCCGTCAGTTTTCCGGAATTCTGAAAATCAAAGGAAGCGTTCCGACCGGAAATGCCGAAATTCAGACCAAAGAAAATATGGTCGAAAACCGAAATGCAAAATTGGGTGGAGCTCAGTTCGGACCTGAAATCAGTCTGTTCCGCAATGACAAAAGCTCTCTGATTTTCGGTGGTGGCTTGGGCTACTTGGTTCGCCAAGATCGAAAATTTTTCGCCAAAGACCAGAACGGATTTAACACTGAAATCAAAGAATCTGGCGGTAACACCATGACAGCCAATGCTTTCCTGGAAAGCCCGCAGACATCCAATTTCGGTGGCGGTCTGTTGCTGGAATACAGCAAAGCGGCTTCAACTAAAATCGAGGCGACCTCTCGCTCATTCGAAGTTCCAGATATCGAGCAAGCCACAGCGACAGTGTATGGCAGTCTGAAGATCGGAAAGAACTTTGCGTTCCTTCCGCAGGCCAGCTACATGCAATTTATCAGCAAACAATCAGATGCGGGCGAGCTGACCAGTCAAAGCTTCTACTCGGGCATGTTGAATCTGCGCCTGATGTTCTAATTCAGAATCAGAAAAAGAAATCATCAATTGTTCTTGAAGCCGGCGTGAGAAATCTCGCCGGTTTATTTTTTCGCCCAAGAGCTTTTCAAGACTGACCATGGTGCTGCTGTGAAAGCCGCAGGGATTCATGCCTTGGAAGGCCTGAGGGTCTTCGTCAAGATTGATCGCGGCGCCGTGATAGGTCACCCACTTTTTCACACCAATTCCCAGCGAAGCAATTTTTTGCTGGCCAACCCAGACGCCGGTCTCTTCCATCTCAGGTGTCTCACTAGATTTTCTTTGCAAGGTTTTGCCAGTCGCTTTGATGCCGTATGTTTTCAAAGTTTGTAGAATCGCATTTTCAAATTGGCGCAGGTACTTGGCAATATCGCGGATTTTAAAAATCGGATAGACAACCAATTGACTGGGGCCATGGTAAGTGGCGCGTCCGCCGCGAGAAATTTCTTTGATCGGCCCTTGCCAGGCGAACACGTCGCCAGGTTGGGTTTTTCGTCCTAATGTCACGATCGCAGGATGAGTGCAAAAAACAAGAAAGCCAAAGCTTTCGCCTTGGCTTTTCGCAACGTCATCGACGTATTCAAGTTGTCTGTTCAGGGCCTCTTCGTAATCGATGAGACCCCAATCTTCAAACTTCAGCATATGAACTATGCGTGAGCATCCTTCGCGCGGCTCAATGGTTTTTGAATGATGTGGATCGCATGTCCCAATGTCGCTTCGGCTGCTTCCATCATCGTCTCTCCCAATGTTGGGTGAGGGTGGATGGTCAGTGCCAAATCTTCCATGCGTGCACCCATCTCGATCGCCAAAGCCGCTTCACTAATCAAGTTCGAAGCCTCAGGACCAACAATATGAACACCCAACAAGATATGCGTCTTAGCGTCAGCGATCATTTTCACAAAGCCATCCGTTTCCATCAAAGAAACCGCGCGGCCGTTAGCTGCAAATGGGAATTTGCCGATCAGAAGATCGTTGTAGCCCTTGGCTTTCGCTTCGGCTTCCATCAGGCCGGCTGATGCGATTTCTGGATCGGTGAACACAACAGCTGGAACTGTCTTCGCATCATAGACGCGATTCTTGCCACCGATAATTTCGGCCACCAACACACCTTCATGCGAAGCTTTGTGCGCCAACATCGGCTGACAAGCGATATCGCCAATCGCAAAAATGTTTGGAACATTCGTGCGGCGTTGAGCATCGACTTTGATAAAGCCCTTCTCATCGATTTGCAGCCCTGCAGCCTTCAGATTAGTTTGATCTGAATTTGGTTTGCGGCCGACGGTCACCAAAATCTTATCGCATTTGATGACTTGGTCTTTGCCACCGATTTCGATCGTGACTTCGTAACCATTGCCGACTTTTTTCTGACCCTTGGCTTTCGCATTGGTCAAGATATCCACACCTTGTTTTGAAAGCTTACGGGCGACAACTTGTGCGCACTCGGGCTCGACCACGCCGTTCAAAACGCCGCCGCCGGCTTCGATCACGGTCACCTTGGTGCCAAGCTTTGAAATGTAGCCGCTGATCTCAAGACCGATGTAACCGCCACCGATCACCACCATCGTCTTTGGAATCTCATCCAAAGCCAATGCGCCTGTGCTCGATAAAATGTCTTTTTCATCAAATTTGAAGCCTGGAATTTCAATCGGGCGCGAGCCCGTTGCGACGATAAAATTTTTCGCCGTGATGGATTCAGTACCTGATTTTGATTTGACGGTGATTTCAGTTTTGGATTTGAATTCCGCTTCGCCGTTGAAAACGGTGACGCCATTGCCTTTCAGCAACTGTCCCACGCCGGAAGACATTTTGCCGGAAACGGACTCTTTCCATTTTTTCAGCTGGGGCATATCGACGGAAATATTTTTGATCTGGATTCCCATCTCGGCTGCATCATGCTGGGCTTTGTGCAGGAAGTGAGTCGCCGAAATCATCGCTTTGGAAGGGATGCAGCCCACGTTCAAGCAAACGCCGCCAAGGAATTCGCGCTCGATACAAGCTGTTTTCAATCCCAGTTGCGCGGAACGAATCGCCGCTACGTAACCACCAGGTCCGGCACCAATCACAACAACGTCAAAATTCTGAGCCATTTAAACTCCCTTCAGAGCGATATAAATAAAACAAATAATCAAAACAATCCCAAGTCCCAACAGGCTGCGAGCGGAAATTCGCTTGAGCTGATCGTGATCGACCGCTTCGGCGTGTGTCTCTGAGATATCGGCCTTCAGTTCCTTTGGATCTTCGATATGGGTTGTGGCCATGCCGTAACTTGCAAGCATGGCACGGTTTCGATCAAAGTCGGCTTGTTTCATGCGAAGGTAAAACACCTGACCGATGTAGCCGCGGGTTCTCCAACCCAGTTTCTCGGCCACATTGTCGTAGTCGTTTTTCATTTCGCTTTCTTCAGCGGCCTCGTCTTTGATCATCTCAAAAGCGACCCCCTGCGATTTTAGTTTTTCGCAGACGTCCTCGATTTCTTGAGGAGTAAAGGGGCCGACTTCGAGAGATTCTTCAGTCATAGTCTTAGATCATGTCCATCATCATCATTCCTGGCGTCTGAATCTTCGAGATGAAGAGACGCAGGAAGTTCGCAGCGACAGCGCCGTCGATCAGACGGTGGTCGGCCGTGATTGTGAAGTTCATGACTTTCTGGCTGCCAACTTTGCCGTCTTTTTCAAGATGCAAGCGGTCCGAGATTTTGTACATGCCCAGGATCGCGACTTCTGGATGGTTGATGATTGGGGTTGCGTAAGTTCCGCCAACTGATCCGATGTTGGTGATCGTGATCGTCGCACCCTTCATCTCGTCTGGCTTCAGCTTGCCATCGCGGGCACGCTTGGACAGATCCAAAATCTCCTGAGAGATTTCCAAGATCGTTTTTTGATCGGCATTCTTGATCACAGGCACAACCAATCCATTTGGAGTGTCGGCTGCGAAACCGATATTGAAATACTTTTTGTAAACGATCTCCTGCGCGGCATCGTCGATGCTGGCGTTGAACATTGGGAACTGACGAGTCGTCGCAATCAAAGCCTTCAT
>CBIHPB010000130.1:0-9837 GCA_966211485.1 uncultured Bdellovibrio sp. | reverse complement strand
AGTCGGTCGTCGACGCTTACCGAGCAGGGGATATGGATGAAGCGACCTTTCTGACTGAAGTCGGTTGGGGGCAGGGTTTTTCCTATGACGCATACCGCACGCAGGTGCAGTTTCCACAAGTTGGCAGCGAGTATGTGATCGCCTTGAATGCTCCCAGATCCCTGACCGGACGAATTTCCCGAGTGGGAATGGTGGGTCTGACGGACGACGAAAAGAAACTCTTGCCGCCGAATTGGACATTGGGAAATCAAAAGTACTTTGAGCGCTTTCAAACCGTGATGGGAAATCATGTGCCGCCGGATGCAGTGGCTCGCTACTTTGAAGCTCAAAGCACTTGGGATGATACAATGGCATGGCAAGCAGCCGAATTTTTGCGCACTCATCCCGAGCAGGTTCTCGTGATTATCGTCGGTGAATTCCATGTTCAGTATGGTGGAGGTCTTCCGGACCGATTGAAGGCCCGAGGTCTTGAAGTGACGACATTTTCATTGGTGAATCTGGAAGGCCTGACCGATGACGAGCAAAAATCGGAAGTCCAGCCATCTTCTGACTATGGCTCTCGTGCAGATTTTGTTTGGACTTCAAAATTTTCGTTAGAACGCTAGGTTAAAGTCTGGGTGGGCGGTGACAGACTCTTAATTTCAATTCAAACTGATTAAGATAATTAAGGAGTCCCTCAATGTTCCCTCCGGATACACGAATCCTTGTTGCAGACGACATGCCCACCATTCGTGACCTTGTAAAGGGTCAGCTGAAGAACATGGGATTCAAAACGATTTTGGAAGCAGCCGATGGCGAGCAAGCCATGCAGGTTCTGATCTCCAACAATCAAGCGGGCACTCCGATCCAGCTGGTGATCTCCGACTGGAATATGCCAAAAATGACAGGTCTGGAATTCCTCAAACAAGTTCGCGCCTCGACCGAGTGGGCGAATCTGCCTTTTGTTCTGCTGACTTCGGAATCCGAGCGGGATCAGGTCACGGAAGCCATCTTGGCGGGCGTCAGTCAGTATGTCGTGAAGCCTTTTGCTGCGAAGATCTTTGAGGAGAAGCTCAAGGGTGTTTGGGCGAAGCATAATCCGAAATAATCTGCTTTAACTTTGAAATTTTGGTTTCGTCATGTGGGCCGGGCGTCCTGCCCAGCGATTCAAAGTAATTGAGGAAAATTTGATTTGGGTGATCTGCGCTTCGCTGGATCCTGTGGTTTTAGTGTGCTCACTTTATTGGAAGGTTATAGCCTTCATATAATGTGAGTGGGTAGGTAAGTAAGTAAGCTCTTTCTTTGAAGACCAATAAAATGGTCAGTTGACCAATATATTGGTCTCAAGAGAATAGTCCATTCCGCCATGTAAGCTCCGCTCCCATTTCCTACTTACCCTGACATCGCGAAAACCGCGAAGCGGCCAGCAGGGCGAGCGCAGGATGCGCGAGTTTTCGGGATGCGCTGCCAAGGACGGCGAAACCGAATCGAAGAAGATCCTCGCGAGAAAACAAGAGCCAAAATTTTCCGAATTGATTTAAGGGAGCCTAAGCGACCTTAGGGCGAGCACTTGAGCCGTGATGATAAGGCACACGAACCTTCAAGCTGGTCCCATGTCCTTTTCTGGAGTCCACCCAAGAAGACCCACCCAGCGCTTTGGCTGCGAAAAGGATGGCATCCATTCCGACGCCTCGGCCGGAAGTCTCTGTGACGACCTCTTTGGTCGAGAATTGCGAATCGAAAATGTGCTGGATGACTTGGCTGTCAGTTTCCTTGGAAACATCGACACCTTGTTTGGCCATCTTGGCGCGGATCTTTTCGGGATCAACGCCGCCGCCGTCATCGCGGATTTCGATTTGCAACCAAGATTGGCCTTTGTCTTTTTCGATCGTGAAGAAGGTTTCGATTTTGCCGGCTTCTGGTTTTCCCAGCTCTTGGCGAGTGCCAGCGCTTTCGATTCCGTGGTCCACGGCATTTCGGTAGGCGTGGATAAAAGTTGAAAACAGCTGTGAGTAAAGCTCGGGCAAAACCGGAATTTCAGCTTGGTCAAATGTCAAAGGCAGGACTTGCTTGAATTCGCGCTCGGCCACACTTTGGGTCACTTCGTTGTACTGTTTGAAGAACTCGCCAATCGGTTCCATCAGGAATTCCGCGACGAACTCGTCGTGCAGCTGAATTGGCAGCCGAGATTGAAACTGAGCGAGCTTTGCGGCCGGGATTTCGATCCAGCGCTGCTGCAGTTTTTCTTTCGAGCCTAGAATCTGCTCGTTTTCGACCGTGAAGTGATGGAAATGGGTTTCGATCTTCATCGAGCTGTCAGACAGAGACTGCCACTGCTCGGGTTTCATTTCGGATTTCCAATTGGTCAAAAGAGATTCGGCCTCGTGAGCCTGATCGGCCATCTGTTTGATCGAGAACGATGCGGCTCCGCCTTTGAGAGTGTGTAGGCAGCGGAACAGATTGCTTGGGTCGGCTTGATCCGGACCTTTTTTGAATTCGCGTTTCAGCTCGTTCAAGATGGATTCGGACTCTTGCAGGAAGCTCATCACCTGCCGGCGATGTTGGATCAAAGAGAGAATCATTTTGGCGTGTGCGCGCTCGGTTTCGGCTTCACGTTGAGCTGCGACCAGATTTGTGATGTCACTGGCAACAACCACGACTCCGTCGATGCGCCCATCAGCAGCGCGAAGCGGATAGTATTCGAGCTGGATTTCCAGACCTTCTGAATGTGGGAACTTTTGTGGACCCAGAGGAGAAAGGTCGGCAAATGGCAACATTTCCGAGAACAAAGTGCCCATCCATTTTTGGAAACCAGGAACTTGTTTTTCAGGCAGGCGCAGCACGTCCCAAATTTGCTTTCCAGTCGGGCGGCCTTGAATGGTTGTTTCGCAGGCTTTCGAGCAAACTTCCAGGCACAGTCCCTTGGTGTCGAAAACAAAGAAGCCTTGCTGGAGGCTGTCGAGGAGTTCCGTCATCAAGGAATTCAATTTCTTGATTTCAGCGGTGCGCTCGTCGACCATTTTTTCCAAGTTCTTCGAGTACTTTTCAAGCTCGGCCTGAGCTTTTTGCAAATCCAAGATCACATCTTCTTTTTGCTCAAGCTCAGCACGATACTTTTTCTGCAAAGTCTCTTCCAAAGTTACATCACGGAAGAAGACAAGCCAGGATTTTGCACCATTGATGTCGGTGAAGGGTTGCATGGTGATCTGGATCTTCCCGGATTTTTCAGAGGCCGTCTTAAATGAGACCTCTTGATATGGAGTCGCATCCGCGACTTGATCCAAAGTATTCAAATGTTCAACGGGGACTGCGAACTGAAAGAGCTCGTCAAACACCGGCTGACTGCGCATCAATTTACGAACTGAGATGTCGCAAAGAAGAGAAGCGGGCTCATTACAATAGAGCACCTTCTTTTCATTGCTGAGAATGAAGACCGGTTCTAAAAGAGTGTCGAACAATTTGGCTTCTACCACAGACCTTTCTTCGGACTTTTATGAAGATCTCTGAAGAAATTTGGTCTTGGTTTTGATGGATGCTTGAAAAGCCCTCCTTCGGGCGGGATCGAAACCTCGACCATAGGCTAAGGGTGTTACAAATTGATTCTAAGAATTCTCAACGCTCGACATAATGAAATCTCAAGATGAAGCAGCGAAGTCTGAGTATTCGTTACAAAATTCTGCTTTTGTTGACCATGGTTCCACTGGTCACGCTTGCCCTTTATTTGGGGTTAGCTGTTCAAGTCTTTCAAAATGACAAGATTGCTTACGTCTTTGAATCGGGCTTGTCCGTTGCGCGAACACTGTCTTCGCAGGCCTCCACAGAAATCAACGGCATGCTGATCACCGGCAAGCCCGCGATGCAGGAGTACCTGCTTGAGCGTGCGTTCGGAAAAGTTTCGCAGGCGATCTTTGAAACAGACGGGCAGTTGGAGTGGATGGCGGTCTTCAACGTCTCCGCTTCGGGCTACGATAAGCTGGCGACTGTCGAGCGGGTTAAAGGCGCTGGAGAAAAAGATATTCTGAGCTTTGGAGATCTGACGCCTCTTTTGTCTGAGATGAATCAGAAAGATCGAATCATCCGCATGCCGTTTAAAGACGAGCGCGTTTTGGTTTTGGAGCGTGTTGGAAAAGACGAACACAACCCGGGCTTTGTGTTTATGATGCTGGGACGTTTGCAAGAACTGTCCACCAGCTTTCGCACGGCCAGCAGCGAAGTCTATCTGATCAATGCCGCAGGACTTGTGTTGTTTGGCCCATTGGGAACCGAAGCCACTTATTTGACCGAAAAAATTCCGCCAGAATATTTGGCAGAAACCCAAGGGAAAAACAACTCGGGCACGAAAGAGATCCAAAGCAATGATCGTCATACTCTGCTGGCTTCATTCTCGAAAACCAGCTTCCCAGGTCTGACAGTCGTGGCCTTGGTCGATCGCAAAGAGGCCTTAGCGGCCGTTGACGTTTTGCTGCGACGATCTTTGGTGTTCTTTCTTTTGCTGATCTCGGCTTCGACGGTGGTCAGTCTTTTTGCTTCGCGAACTTTGACTTCGGCTTTGACCGATTTGTTCCGGGCAACCAAGAAGGTTGCAGAAGGAAATTTCGATATTCGAGTGAAAGTCGGTTCGGGAGATGAAATCGGAAGTTTGGCCGATTCTTTTAATGCCATGGCAACGGAAGTGTCGCGTCTGATGGGTGAGACGGCCGAAAAAGCCCGGATGGAATCCGAGCTCAAGACTGCTCAGACGGTGCAAGAGACCTTGTTCCCGGCGACTCAGGCGGATCTCAATGGTTTCCGCATTTCCGGTTACTACGAGCCCGCTAGCGAGTGCGGTGGCGACTGGTGGCATTACTGCATGGTCGAAAATAAGATTTATCTGTGGATCGGGGATGCGACCGGGCACGGGGCTCCGGCCGCTTTGATCACCAGTGCTGCGAAATCGGCCGCGACCATCATCGAGCGTCTGAACGTCGAGCCCGACCACGCTCTGTCTTTGCTCAACCGCGCGATCTACGATGTCAGCAAAGGCCGTATCATGATGACATTCTTCCTGGCGGCGTTTGATCCCCAGACCCGCGAATTCACTTATGCCAATGCCAGCCACGAGGCTCCGTTCTTGATCAAGAAAAGTGACATGCCTTTAAAGAAGAAGGATTTGATTCCGCTCAATGAAGTCAACAATCCTCGTCTGGGCCAAGATCGGGAAACCAAATACGAACAGACCAAGATCACGCTCGATCCCGGCGATCGCATCCTGTTCTACACGGACGGAATACCAGATATCGAAAATCCGCAAAAGGAAGCGTGGGGCGAGCGGGAGTTCATCAAAGGGATTATTTCATCGAATAAAGATTTTCCTGAAATTGCCGAATCAGTAGATACCTTAGTTCGTCAGTTCTCCGACTATCGTCAGAAAGCACCGCTGAAAGACGATATCACATTTTTCATGGCGCACTATTCGGGAGAGGCTTAGTGAAGATTCATTTTGAAGAGTGCGGCCTATTTGCAGAGCTATCTCAGGAACTGAAAGCCAGGTTTCCTGATTTACAGCTTTGCCCTCTGAAGTCCAACTCGACGACCTCTGCCAAGAACTGGGTGTTTGTTGAAGAGACCCTCGAGCCTGATCAACTGATTGCTGAAATGAAAATGCGAAGTCTGCAGTATATTCTGCAGCGCAATTCGGGCCGCTTTGAAAAAGACGTTTTAGCCACAGGCATTTTGTTTGAGAATACAGACAATTATTTTCAGTCTCAGTTCAGTTACTCGGCCGATCCGATCATCAGCAGTCATTTGGTTCGCTTCTCGGCTCCGATTGACAAAGATTTGATGAAGCAAGAGACCATGGATTTTGTCAATGGCCTGGGGAGTGCCGGAGTCTCTCAAGCCGCAGAAGCGGTGATTGAAGAGCTGTATATGAATGCGATGCTGGATGCGCCACGTGAGGCACAGAAAAAAGGCATGATGTTGCCGGCTCAGCCTTCGGAGTTTTTCCTGGCGCAAACGGAAAGATATTTACAGATTTCATGCTCGGATCCCTATGGCTCTTTGGATATTCAGAAGTTCTTGTCCCGCATGAAAGAGGTTTACGAAAAAGGTGCCGGCTCTGTGATCAATATGCAGGGTGGGGGCGGCGCTGGCCTTGGTTGTGTCATTTTGTTTGAGCACAGTTGTGCCCTGATTCTCGGAGTGAAGCCTGGCCAACAGACAAAAGTGACTTGTCTCATCTCATTGGGAATCAGCAATCGACAAAGGGCTCAAATGAAAAAAAGTCTTCTCTGGTTTGAATTATAGTTGGATAATAGAAGAACGAGGGTGAAATATGGGAAAATTCGATATCAAAATTGAAAAAGCAGGCCCGGCTTGGAAAGTTTCATTGGCTGGAACTATCGATGAAGACGCAGACTTCAATCCTCATAGCTTAGCGGGTGCCCCTGCAATTACCTTGGAATTGGGGAACGTCAAGTCGATCAATTCTTGCGGAATTCGCGAATGGATCAAGTGGGTGGGGACAGCGGGACCGGTTGCGGTTCAGTATTATTCGTGCCCGAAAATTATCGTCGATCAGATCAATATGGTTCAGGGATTTTTGCCTTCCACGGGTAAAGTCATGTCCTTCTATGTGCCATTTTACAGCGACGATTCTGGTGAAGAAAAAAGCGTTCTTTTCACAGCCGGCAAAGAGTACGGCGAAGGCGGATTGAAACCGCCAGAAGTGAAAGACAGCACCGGCCAAGCCATGGAAATGGACGTGGTCGAGGCCAAGTATTTTAAGTTTCTCAAGTAGACACAGGACCTTGGTGTTGAACTAAGGTCTTTCCCTCACTTCCTCTGCTTTCCCAGTCAATAAAAGACGATCTTTTTCCGATAGATAGGGCTGGAGGCAATCTCAATCGCATGGCAAAAACTCGTGTTGTAATTCTTGAAGACGACGCGACTCTTGGGACTTCGCTGAAGCAGGCTTTTGAAAAAGCCGGCTGCGAAGCATTTTTGACGTCAAAGCCGATTGAAGCCAAAGAGTACATCGAGAAATATTCGACCGCCTGCCTGTTTGCCGACTGCCTGCTGCCAGAGGGAAGCGGGGTTGATTTTGTCGAAAGCCTTCGCAAAAAATATCCGGCCAATTTGTTGGATGTTGTGATGATGAGCGGAATCTTCACGGATGCCTCCGTGATCAAAGAAATCAATCGCAATACCAAGGCGATTGCCTTTTTGAAAAAGCCGTTCGAGCTGCAAGAGGCATTAAGCCAGGTCAAAATCACCACCGGTTTTGACGTGAATGAAGAGCAGTCGCCGCGAAAAGCGCTGTACTTGCTTTTCAATAAGCCGAAAGTTTCTGTGCGTGAAAAACGAAAGGCAATCGAGGCCTTGGAAGAGATCCATGGCTTTGACTTGCCATATCTCTACAGCCTGCTGGTGGAAACTTTGGCGACAGGACATTTGAATATCGTTGGAGTCAAGGGCGATGTCCTGGGAATTTCTTTCTCTGAAGGTCGCATCGTTTCCGTCGATTTATTGGATCAAGAAACTCAGCTTGGAAATCTTTTGATCGAAGCAGGCTATATCCGTCCGGATGATCTGAAAGAAGCGTTGAGCGTCAACAGCTCGAAAAAATTGGGCGAGCGCCTGATCCAAGGAAATTTACTCAGCCCGCACGCGTTCAATATCGCTTTGGCCAATCAGATGAGCATTCGTCTGTCCCGCACCATCGTGGACACGCCGGTGAAAGTGAATTTCGTGGCGACGGATGTCGAGCTGACAACGCCGCATATCGACTCCGAAGCGCTGTCGGTTTTCTTGCACGACTGGATTGCTTCGAAAATTGATCTCGAGTGGTTGCGAGCCCATTATATCCAGTGGGGCGACTATTCTTTGGCGAAATCTCCGACCTTTACAAAAGACCATCCCATTCTTTCTTCGCCATTGATTTTGCACTTTGATGGCTTTGTGGATTATTTCAGCAGCGGAAAGTCGCTGAATGAATTGATGGATTCAAAGAAGTTTCCGGAAGAAACGGCCTTTAAAGCCTTGCACTTGCTGCTGGCGAAGGGTGTTTTGATTTTCTCGGAACGCCTCGGCGCGAAGGATCCAAACGAGCGTGCGAAGACTTTAAAGAAGCTTCAGGCTCAGTTCCACAATCGAAATCAACTGGAAATTTGGGATTTGATCGTGGGGATGACAGGTGGAAGCCAGTCCGAGCCCGAGCAAGTCAAAGTCGATTTCAAAAAACTTCTGGGTGCAGCGCCCGGAAACGATCAACCAGATTTGCAGCGAATCCATCACCAGCTGAACCAGCTGGGTGATTCAGCCGTGGCATTTGCTAAGGGCGGGGATCGCAAGAAGATGGAAGATGAAATTGCTAAACAGGGTTTCGAGACCAAAATGAAGGCTGCGTCCATGTATGAAGAGGCGAAGACGGCTTTGCACAAGGCTCAGTACGCTCAAGCGACAGCTCAGTTGGCCAAAGTCGGCGGACTGGATCCAACTTTGGAAAGACTGAAACTGATGCAGATTTGGGCCCGTATCGGTCAGGCCGAAGCCCAAGGTGGAGTGAAAGCTTCAATGCTGAAAGAAATTGAACTGGATTTGGTGCAAGTGCCACCAGAGGAAAAGTTCGATGCGACTTACTCGTTTGTCGTGGGGCTTGTGAGCAAACACAAGGGCGACGCTGCGGCCGCGAAAAAAGCTTTCGAGAAAGCTTACAACTTGGATTCAAATTTCCTGGCGGCTCGTCGTGAGATTGCCACCATTGTACAGAAGAATCAGAAGAAAGATGTTCTGAATGCGGATCTGAAAGACATCGTGGCTGGGTTCTTTAAGCGGAAGTAATTTATAATTTCACAATTGATTTGAAGTGATGTGGTCGTCATGTGGTCTCTTGCCGTCCTTGGGCGCCCATACTCGGGGAGTGGGGAGCTGGGCATTCGAGGAGATCATCTCTATTTTACTTCCACTCGGATCTCAATGACCTCTTCCGATCAAAGGCCAATATATTGGCCAACTGGCCATTTTAATGACCTTCGGCCGAGAGACTGTTATTCGTGCAATATTTTGCTTCGCCGCATTTGGAAGTGACTCGTCTTAGGCCGTAATCCGAGTATCAACCTCAAGCGTCGGATCAAAGCTCGCAATGCGAATCAGCCCCTTGGCCTCAAGGTCGCGCACCGTCTGCAGCAGTTTAATTGCACAGGCGGCTTGATCGGCCGACGAAAGATTTTGAAATCTTGCGACTTCCTGAATTTCTTTGGCTTTGATGCCTGGGAGGCTTCGCAGCCATTTCTCTGGAAGATTGCTTTGGTTGACGACTGTAATATTGGCGGACATTTTGTAAATGCCGGCCAGCACGTTATCGGGAAGTGGAGGTGTGATTTCCATCAGCACTTCCAGTGGCCATCCCAGCACGCGCTCGATTGTCAGGGCTTTGGCTTTCACCAAGTGGGCCCATCCTGGATCTTCCATTCCGATCAGGTGCAAAAGATTTTGCTGTTTGACGGGATCGCAGGTCTCAATAAGCAGCAGAAGCTGTTGAAATCCACCTGGTTTTCGGAATCGGTTCAATGTCGACATCAGCGTCCCCCTCGACTAAGGACTTATCGGAGTCGCAGGGGAAAACATAAACTGATTGGCCTTGTCTCAGAGTGAGGCGCGAATTTGAGCGAGAGTGTGTCCATCCAGGATTTTTTCCACGACAGATTTCGCTTTGGCAATCTTGTGCAGGAATTCGGATTCGTGTGGAATGACGATGCGCTGTGGATGGCGTCCCCAGGCCTGCTTGATTTTTTGATTCAGGTCTTCGGCCTCTTTGTGCGATTCGGTCCGAATCGGATTGCTGGTATCGAAAGAGTCATAGTCAGCCGTGTCCAAATG
>CBIHPB010000129.1:0-9866 GCA_966211485.1 uncultured Bdellovibrio sp. | reverse complement strand
AAGACCTAGCCTTTAGTTTAGTTCGGCAGAATTACTAAGATCATGTAGGGGAAAAATGAATAAAAGTTCAACAAACTGCTAATAAAGAATTAAACTGTACTTGAAGTTCAACGTCTCGAAATGAGAATCTCAATTTGAAATTTAAGACTTTTTTTCTTGCGGCAGTTGGTTAACCTCATCCGCCAGTTCGTGAAAGAAGTCGCCCTTTCGAAAAGCCAGCTTCTTTGGCTTTTTCCCTTGAGCATACTCGCGCAAATACTGAATCGTCTTGAAGATCGGCCCGCCCAATCTGTGGGAGCAATAAAAACCAAAGATCGAGCAGGTGAGAATAATATAAGCGCAGCTAAAAAACAGCGACGAGTTTCGCATCAGGATCAAAGTTTGAACTTGGTCGGCCGCCACAGGATCAGTGACTTCTTCCTGAGCAGACTGCAGCTTGTCGATACAGAAAGTCCAAATGCGGTACTGAGGCATTATCATCCCGCCCAACAGCAACAAAATCTGAAAGACAACCATGATCATGAATTGATTTTGAAATTTGGGAAGAACGTAATACTGCTTTCGGGCAAAAAGCTTTTTCAACAGGTTCATCATCGAACTCTCCCGCACCAATAGAGACCTTTTTCTATCTTGTTCAATGCGACTAATGGGGTCAACCAAGCGGCCGGATGAAAGACCAGGCTTAGCCAAACAAAATGCGCAGAAGCGAAGTCAGATTGCTGTTCTCATTCAGCTTCGATCAGCGGACGGAAGGATTCAGGCTTGTGAAAATTAGGTACTGTCTGCGGCCCCAAGAAGAGGCTCCAGTAAGTTTGCTGAGATGGTGGACCGAAGATCACGTAGGCATTTCCAACGATGGTCTTGGAGCCACTTGGCAGTCCAATTTCTTTCAGTGGAATTTCCATCTCCCCGATCCAGCTTTCGTCTTTCAAAGTGGCTTTCGCACGGGTCATGATTTTTTGATGATCATGCAGGACTGACTTCTTTCCGTCTTTCCATTTCAGCGTGAGCTCATAGGTTTGATCGTAAGGTGTCAGTTCGCATTCGTAATAAACCGCATCTTTTTCAGTGTGGCCAGCTGTGCGAATGAAAATCTCAACCACGTCAAATTGGTAGGGATACTCGCCTTTTGCTAATGCCTTTTTGCCATTGATATCAGATGGTTTGGTGAAAACCTCAAAGCGCGCCTTCAAGACACCGTCTTGCAGTTCGAACTGGACGGTTGGGATTTTTGGCAGATCGCGCAGAACTGGATGCACCAGTTGGAAATCGTAATCGCTTTTTAAAGTCATAGGATCCTTCCCATTAGCAGCCGTCTTTGTATTCGCATTTGCAAAAACAAAAACGAGTATCAAAAGCCATTTCATTCCTCGGAAATCCGTTTCACCAGCTTCAACGTTCGAATCTCATTGGATTCTTTTTCAATCTGAATCACGAACAAGTCCCAATCGTAGGGAATATGCGAAAGCTTCATGCGCTCGGGCCATTCGATAAAAATCAAACCCTCGTGCTCGGCAAAGAAATCCCAGAAGCCCACGCCATCCAACTCATCTTCGCTTTGCAGGCGGTACAAATCCAGATGATCGATACTGACGGAAAATCCCTGATATCGGTGATGAATTGCAAAGGTCGGAGATGCCATTCCGTGAAAACCGCGGGATTTTGCAATCGTGCGAACCAGCTCGGTCTTTCCTGCCCCCAATGGGCCGGTCAAGGCGACCACAGATTTTGGCGTGAAGTGGTGGGAAATTTCAAGACAGGCCTGATGAAATTCAGGCAAAGATGTGGTCGTTTTTCTAAAAATTTCTTCAGCCACTATCTCAGACATTGCTTCATCATCTTAACGGCTTTTTCGATTCCGTATTCCAGCGAGTAGCAAAGAATCGAATGGCCAATGTTCACTTCCTGCAGATACGGAAGCTCGGTGATTTCTTTCGTCGTGTGAAAATCAAGCCCATGTCCCGCATGCACTGAAAGCCCCAGGCTATGCGCAAGCTCCGCTGCTTCTTTGAGCTTCACCCATTCACGGCGTTTCTTTTCGCCGCTCAGGCGCACCCATTTGCCGGTGTGAAATTCCACCGCATCAGCGCCCACGTCAAAGCTTGCTTGCACTTGCTTAAGGCTTGGCTCGATAAACATCGAGATTTCAATGCCGATCATTTGCAGCTTTTCGACATTCTTTGAAATCGAGAGTTTGCTTTTCTCGACATTCAGTCCACCTTCGGTTGTCAGCTCTTCTCGTTTTTCCGGTACGAAGCAAGCCCAGTCAGGTTTGTACTTTCGGGCCATGCGAACCATCGTATCGTTCGACGCCATCTCGAGATTCAAAGGAACCGTGCAGTGCCGGCTTAAAAGTGCGACATCGTGTTCTTGGATATGCCGGCGGTCTTCGCGCAGATGAATGGTAATTTGCTCGGCCCCGCCCTTAATCGACAGATTGGTGATGTTCAGAATATCCGGATAGCTGGTCGTGCCGCCGCGAACTTGTCTTAAGGTCGCCGCATGATCAATATTCACACCGAGGCGGATCTTCGAGCGCTTTTTTTTCATGTCGATTCGTCCGAAAGATGCGTTTCCAAGAATTCCGCGATTTCAGCCGCGTAGGAATTGATTTGAACTTTATCTGGTCCTTCCACAAGCACACGGATCACAGGCTCTGTGCCCGAGAAGCGGATAAAGATGCGACCTTTGTTATCCAGTTCTTTGGTGATGCGATCGCACAGCTGGTTGTATCCAGGGATGGCGTCCAGGTCTCTACGCTTTTTCACACGTAAATTAATCAACACCTGCGGCACGTCTTCGATAATGCGATTGAGATCGGACATCTTCACGCCTGTCTGCTTCATCACAGCCAAGACGTTTAAGGCCGCCACACAGCCGTCTCCGGTCGTCGTGGCATCCAGGAAGATGATGTGGCCCGATTGCTCGCCACCCAGGTTGTAGCCGTGACGGCGCAGCTCTTCGACAACGTATTTATCGCCAACGCCGGTCTTCACCACTTCGATGCCGTTTTCGTTCATCTTTTTCTCGAGACCGAAATTCGACATCTGAGTCACAACCAAAGTATTATGTTTCAACGTCCCTTTTTTCTTCATGTGCAGGGCGCAGATTCCAAGAATATGATCGCCGTTTACGATCTGACCTTTTTCATCGACCATGATCACGCGATCGGCGTCTCCGTCGAGACTGATTCCAACGTCGGCGCGGTACTGCACAACAGCTTCCGCCAATTTCGCTGGATACAAAGCGCCGACTTTGTCGTTGATATTGGTTCCATTGGGCTCGTCACCCAATTGGATCACTTCCGCACCGAGCTCTTGGAAAATCGCAGGCGCCACTTTGTAAGCGGCACCATTGGCGGTGTCTAAGACGATGCGAAGCCCGTCAAGCGTGTACTCGTATGGGAATGTGTTTTTCACATACAGAATGTAACGTCCCTGCGAGTCCTCGATCCGGCGCGTGCGCCCCACTTGATGCGAAGGCGGAAGGAACTTTGTCAAATCCTCTTCCAGCACCAAGCGCTCGATTTGTTTTTCCATCTCGTCGGGAATTTTAAATCCGTCGTAGTTGAAAACTTTGATGCCGTTATCATGAAAGGCATTGTGACTGGCCGAGATCACGATTCCGGCCGAGGCTCGCATATTGCGAGTCAAAAAACCGATTCCCGGAGTCGGCAGCGGACCCAACAGCTGCACGTGTACACCCATGGAGTTCAGACCGCTGGCCAGCGCTTGCTCGATCATATAACCCGACAGACGCGTGTCCTTTCCGATCACCACCTTGCGCACGGGCGAAGCCCAAGGAAGCTCTTGGCGCTGCAAAAGATAGCCGATGGCTTGACCAACTTTGACAACCATATCGGGCGTCATCGGGTATTGGTTCGCGGTTCCGCGGATACCATCGGTACCAAAAAGACGGGCCTTACCAGAAGAAGGTTTTGAACTCATGCTGCTGTCCTTGCTTGCGTATAAAAATTCTGAAATTTAAAAAGATTATTCTTTGTGTTCGATTCGGGCACGAACGACCGAGGGTTTGACGGAGATAACTTTGACTCCGAAGGGCACATCGATTTGCTTAAGCGGAATTTCAATTTCAATGTCGCCTTCACCCTTTTTGGAAACGTCGATACTGATCAATTGACTCATACCGCTTTCCATAAACTTTTTCAAAGCTGTTCTGGGGCCCGTGACCTTCACCTTCACACTATCAGCGCTCTGCGCAGTAATCACCTGCCCGACAGCCGGGATCAGCTCGACATCCACTGTTTTTGTGAGAGAAAAGTCACGCCGACCGAGGATTGTAAGCCACAATATCAGCGCAATAAACAGCGAGACGATCTTGTAGCTCATGTTGTCGGTGACAAACACCTTCCACTTGGATCTCACGAGAACACCTCAGCCGAACTTTTATACTTGAGACCGTAAACGTCATACAGCGCCTGCCTGAGGTTCCCCATCTCCTGCAGCACAGTCAAATGGCCCCCTTGGACGATGGCAACAGACCGGTTTTCTTCGCTGACGATGATGACGATCGCATCGGACTCTTCCGTCAGCCCAATCGCCGCCCGGTGACGGGTGCCAAGGTTCTTATCCAACACAGGATTTTTACTGAGAGGCAGGAAATTTCCGGCCGAGTGGATCTTCCCGCCCCGGATCAGGATTGCCCCATCATGCATGGGCGAGGTCGGATGAAAAATTGAAATCAAAAGCTCGGCTGAAACTTTGGAATCCATCTCGGTTCCAAACTCGATATGGTAATCGACCAAAATATCGCGCTCGACCACAATCAAGGCCCCATAGCCCAGCTGAGCCATGGCAAATGCGGCCTTTGAGATCTCTTCGATAATGTAGGTCTCTTGCACGGCAGATACATCCGAGAAGAATGGATTGGATCCGATCTGCGCCAGCGCCCGCCGAATCTCGCCCTGGAACAGGATGACCACGATCACAAACAAATTGGAGAAGAATTTCTCTAAGATCCAGTTGAAGGTGAAGAGCTCAAGCCAAATGCTGAGAATGTAGGCAATCGCCAAAACCCCAAGACCCGAAAGCATCTGAATCGTGCCGGTTTTCTTGATCAAAATCAGCACGCGATAAATCACAACCCAAACCAGGATCATGTCGATGAGGTCTTGAATTCTCAAATGCCCGACAATAAACAAAATATTGTCGAGCGCCAGCTGCCAATCCAAATGTGGTTCCCTTGGTTCGTCTCTCTAACAAATACTACGCCGTCACAGGTCCCGTGTTGCCCACAGGATCTTTGCTGTCTTTTTTCACGGGTGCGACTTCGTTCGTCTGCTCGCCCGGTTTTGCGCTCAGCCCTGATGAACCGCCACCGCGATTCGATCGCAGTTTGCGGATTTCAGACACGGCTGCACCGTTGACCAGCATTTCAACTTCCTGACCGTCGATTGTTTCGTACTCAAGCAAGGCCTGAGCCAAACGCTCCAAAGCGTCCCGGTGATCGGTCAGAATTTTCACTGCCGTCTTGTACCCAAAGTCGATGATCCCGAAAACTTCGGTGTCGATCTCTTCAGCTTTCGCCTCCGAGTAATGCTTCGCCACTTCGCCTGCGTGCATACCCAAGAATGGAGGGCTATTTCCTTTTTCGTAAGCCAGAGGTCCTAGCTTTTCACTCATTCCCCATTCGCAGACCATCCGACGAGCAATCTCGGTCGCGCGTTCGATATCGTTCCCAGCACCAGTTGTGATGTCACTAAACGCCACTTCTTCCGCCGCACGACCACCGAACAAGAAAGCGATCATATTCTGAGCCTTCGTTTTCGAAAGCGAGTGCGTGTCTTTTTCAGGCAACGTCTGAGTCACACCCAGCGCCATTCCGCGAGGAATGATCGTGACCTTGTGAATCGGATCAAGGCCCGCAAGCTTTTTACCAACCAGCGTGTGTCCCGCTTCGTGGTAGGCCGTGACCTTTTTGTCTTCTTCGCTGATGACCATGGATTTACGTTCCGAGCCCATCAAGACTTTGTCTTTTGCTCGCTCGAAATCATCCATATCCAAATATTTTTTATCCGTACGAGCCGCGATCAGTGCCGCTTCGTTCACGAGATTTTCCAAATCCGCACCCGAAAAACCAGGTGTTCCACGTGCGATTTTTTCCAAATCCACATCAGGCCCAAGTGGAGTCTTACGAGTGTGCACTTCCAAAATCTGACGACGACCGTGAACATCGGGTTTGTTCACCACCACACGTCGGTCGAAACGACCTGGACGCATCAAAGCTGGATCCAAAACATCCGGACGATTGGTCGCAGCGATCAAGATCACACCTTCACTGGATTCAAAACCATCCATCTCAACCAGCAATTGATTGAGTGTCTGCTCGCGTTCGTCATGTCCGCCGCCCATACCGGCACCACGATGACGTCCAACCGCATCGATCTCGTCGATAAAGATCAAACAAGGTGCATGTTTTTTACCTTGCTCAAACAAATCACGCACACGACTAGCACCCACGCCGACAAACATTTCAACGAAGTCTGACCCTGAAATTGTGAAGAATGGCCGACCCGCTTCTCCGGCAACAGCGCGCGCAAGCAAGGTTTTACCAGTTCCGGGAGAGCCAACAAGGAGCACACCTTTTGGAATGCGTCCGCCAAGCTTTGTGAACTTTTTTGGATCTTTCAGGAACTGAACGATCTCGCTTAATTCTTCCTTGGCTTCATCCACGCCTGCGACTTCTTTGAAAGTGATCGGATTTTTTTGCTCGGTCAGAAGGCGTGCGCGGCTTTTGCCGAAGCTCATCGCCTTGCCGCCACCGGCTTGGATTTGCCGCATGATAAAGATCAAGAACACGATCCCCAGCAAGAACGGCAGAGAATTGAACAGCAGATTCATCAGCATGCCGCTGCCTTGGCCAACGTCATAGTTCGGGTCCAAACCGTTTTCGACAACAAACTTTTTGCCGGCTTCGTCGATATCGCCGACGATTTGGAATTTGCGGCCTTTGTATTTGTTTTCGAATTCAGGCTTCACTTCGCCCGAGATTTCGCTTGTGTCTTTGTGGAAAGTCACACTGTTGATTTCTTTGGCGCGAACGGCTTCGGAAAATTTTTGATAGTTGAAATCTTGAATCAGCGTCTGCGTTCTTGTGTTGTACACGTGGAACGAGAAGATGGCGATGATCACCATTGCAAACCAGAAGGCCGTCACTTTTTGATTCATTTTTGGACCTCTTGAACCTTTCTCTGCAAATGTCGTTTTCGCAATTAGCAAAAGCGACATTTACGTGTCGGCTTCCGAGCCGATTTCTATAGATAAGTGTAGCACCATCAAGAGGGTGGCACAACGAGACTGACGCGAACTGGATTCAATTCGACAACAAATCGAATTGGACCACTTGGATCAAATGCCGTGTGATGGACCAGGTGACCTGTGCTGCTTTGAATGTGTGATCAAACAGCGATTTGTCCAGGTGCCGCATCACTTCGAAGATCTGATTTTGAGAAAATTCGAGTTTTCCACAACGACGGAGGTAGAGTGCGAGAGCTTGCTTTTTCTGAGCTTCGTTTAAAGTGAGATAGACTGCTCGGTCGACGCCATTTTCTGTCCAAATCTCGGGCGGAATTGTCAATTCGTTGGATTCTTGCAACAGGCCCAAAGACCGAGAAAAAGAAGCCAATGCCCCGGGGCATTTTTCCTCGAGCTGAGGGAGCCAATTCTTGCGCAGCCAGTTGCGCAGATAGTCTTGGTTTTCATTCGAAGGATCATCGATCCATCGAATATTTTTATCTCTCAAATAAGCTAAAATCTCGACCTTCGATGCCTGCAAAAAAGGCCGGATTTCTTGGCCGCGTTGAAAGCGCATCGGCTCAAACAGAGACTGCGGACCTGTGCCTCGAATCAGTTTCAACATCTGCGTTTCCAAAAAATCATCCCGGTGATGAGCCCAAAGCGAAAAATCCATCGCGTATTTTTGCATGATCTCGCCAGCCGCTTGCTTTCGGAATTTTCGAAGCTCCATTTCGGAGGCCTGATCAACCCCAACTCGTCGAACTGTTTCAAAACGCAGATCTCGCTCGCGACAGAAATCTTGCACAAACGATTCGGCCTGGTTGCGGAATTCATTTTGTTTGAGGTCCTGGGTTTCGCCGTGGTGACAGTGCAAGACCAACAATTCCAAATTAAGGCCCGAGCGAATAGCGAGCACGCTTGCCAGCATCGCCATCGAATCCGCACCACCCGACACCATCAAAACAAGTTTTTTTCCAGACAGGGAATTTTCCTGAAAGGATCGGTACAAGGCGTGTTCGAATGGGTTCCAGCGATTTTGCGCATTGGCCATAGAGACGACATGTTACCGCGTCTTCAAAGGCTCGCCAAGACGCATATGGAGAATAGGCTTGATTCCCGAGCAAGATTTCATAACATGAACGCCTTCCAAAGGATGGATTGTGAGAATTTTGATCTCGTGGATTTTCATTGTGCTTGGCCCGCTCACCGCCGTCGGCCAGCAATTGCCTGTCGGCCTTTACGAAGGCCTGATGGGAAATTCGGGTCTTGCCATCAAGGATTCGACCGCGGCCTCGGCCTACAATCCAAGCTTGCTTCGCGATCGCACGGACAACTCGTTTAGCATCGGCGGAAATGCCTTTGGTTCACTGTCCTCGCGGACTTCGGGTTCCGAGTTCTCATCCCTTTCACTGACCCCGACCTACATTAGCAACGTCATGAATGGGTCCGCCTTGGTTCATGAATTTTTCTATAGCTCCCGCCTCTCTGGCCCCATGGATCTCGAGGTCAAAACCGATGACTCCACAACCCGGCTCACATCCAATGTGATGTCCAGCCGATTTGGATACTCGATGGCTTTTAAGAGCATTCCATTTGCGCTTCAGTATCTCGCTCGCTTTTCGCAGACGAAAAACGTGGGCTTCATGGAGGGCTACGTTCCGCTCACCAACACCACCCTCTCAGCCCACCTTGAAGACGAGAGCCGCTATCTCGGAGTTTCCTTAGGAGTTTCTGGCCATGCTCGATTTGGCGGGTACTCACTTGGCGCCAATTTGATTTCCCGGGGTCTTGACCTCTACAAAAAGTCTGAAGGCCGCAGCAAAATCTATCAATCAACAGGCGGCGTTTTGACAACCTCGGAAAGCGCCGACAGTCATGCAGGTATTGCCGAGACCGGATATCAGTTCGCGATCGGACATGGATTTCAAGTCGGCGATCATCAGTTTCTGACCGACTCAGTTTTTTCCGAAACACCGGATCTCAACCACACCTATGATTTTTATCAGACCTTTGGTTACAAAATGAATTCCAAGGCAGGACACCAATTCCTGACTGGACTCTCGCATCGGATTCATCCGGATATTAAATATTTTGGCCAGGCCATGTATTCATCCGTCGGCTACTCGTGGCTGACTCGCGCACTGCGATCGACTTTTGGCCTCTACTATTCCAACACCAATCTTGCCGGCCAAACGACGACCACTTACGGTCTGACGTTTGGTAGCGAATTCCAATACTAGACCGGAAAGATCTCGTTTAATTTTTTGATCACATCGCCTGAAAGTTTCGGCAAAACTTCCAGCGCTTTCATATTGTCATGAATCTGCTCGACCTTCGACGCCCCCGTGATCACCGAGCTCACATGTGGATTCTTCGTGCACCAGGCAATCGCCAGGGCTGCCGGCGTCACACTGAGATCATGTGCGATCTTCACAAATTTTTCCGTCTGCAGCCTCTTCCCCGCCTGCAAAGCTTCTTCTTTGAGCCAATTCATCGAAGACATCGCAAGCCTTGATCCCGCCGGAATCTGACCCAAATATTTTCCAGTCAATACACCCGAAGCCAGCGGACTCCAGATCGTTAGACCCAATCCAAATTCCTCGTAAAGTT
>CBIHPB010000128.1:0-9894 GCA_966211485.1 uncultured Bdellovibrio sp. | reverse complement strand
GGCTGAGGCTTCAAAAACAAAACCCAGCGCAAACTCGAAGACGTCCGCTAATCATGGCTTGCTTGCTGATTTTGGTCGGCATCGGAAGTTTTGCGTTTCACACTTTCGCCGACAACCGAACTTATTTCGGCGACCTGATCCCAATTTTTATTTTCACCAGCACCTATCTCTACCACTCGTCCCGTCGCTACCTGCTTTACTCGGTCCCGCTCTCGAGCGCAATCCTCACCGTCTGCATTCTTAGCATGGCAGCCATTGAAGCGAAGGTGCCGAAAGATTTTTTAGGTCACAATGGCTCTTTGCTTTATGCTCCGCCGCTGATTCTTCTGTTTTTCTACGCCAGCCAAATGCGAAAGCTTCGCGATCCGCACTGGTCGAAATTGTATTTTGCAGCGGCCTTCACTTTTCTGACCGCGCTTTTCTTTCGCACGATGGATATGCACATCTGCGAAAGTTTTCCGATAGGAACTCACTTTATCTGGCACTCGCTGAATGGAATTTGCCTGGGAATTTTGATTTGGATTGCCATCGGCTTTGACCGCGACAACCCCCTGATTCTGCCAAAATAATTAGAAATATAAACAATCCCGATAGATGTCGCTATTTTCAGATCGAAAATGTTCGCTGACCCTCAATGAAATCGCCATTTCTGGCATTTTTTCTGCCTCAGAATGAGATCACAGCATTAGGTTTTTTCAGGAAATCCGAAAAGATGGGGGTAGGAAACAGTTGCTGATGAATGTGTTGTTGCTTCACCCTCACCAAGAATCGCTCGAGATGTTGCGCTTTTGTTTAGAAAGCCAAATGAGTCTTATGGTGCGTGAAGCCATCTCCCTGCAAGGTGCGCTTGATCACCTGCTCAGCGAAGAGCCTGTCGATTTGATTATCTGCGCTTTGGAATCCGACTGCGACAAACTTTTCAAATATCTTCTCTCCACAGGTGCCAGCATCCCGCTGATTATGATCGGCGAAGACCGGGGCGACAAACTGCAAGCTTATCCGGATCTGACCATTCTGGGCTGCTTTCCGATGGCCGAAGTGCCCTCTCAATTGGTCAAGCTGATCCGACAAAATTTCGATGAGATCCTGAAGAACACCGTGCAAGGCGAATACTGCCGAATCCATCCCGAGCTTTTGCTGCGCACGACGCCGCTACAAAGCGACATCTACATCCGCCTTTCCAATGTGAAGTTCGTGAAGCTTTTCCGCTCGGGATCCGAATTCACACAAGAGGATCTGGAAAAATATCTGGTCCGCAAAAAAGTGAATTACCTGTACATCAAAAAAGGCGAAACCCAAGAGTTCGTCAGCAAATTCCAAGCGGACTTAATCCGCATGGTGCAAACCGCCGTACCCGGCGACAAAGGCCTGCTGGAAACAGCCAGCGAAGTGCACAGCCTGATCCGCGAGCTTTCAGATCGCATGGGATTTGATCCGACGGTTCAAGAGCTCGCTCGTCAGCATATTCAGCTGACAATCAAGGCAATTGGACAAAGCCCGCAGATCACCAGTGCTTTGGCGCATTCAAAGCTCAAAGGACGCAATTACATTTCATCACACAGCGTGCTTTTGGCCAACATCGCCTGCTCGATTGCGACCATTATGAAGTGGCCGTCAGACACCACATTTAAAAAGCTGGTCTTAGCAGCCCTGTTTCATGATTTCACATTCCAAGATCCAGATCTGGCAAAAATTTCCACCAAGGCTGAATTGACGGCCGCACAAGCCACACTGACGCCCGAGCAGTACAAGGCTGTATTGAATCATCCTCGTCAGTGCGTGGAAATCATCCGCGAGCTGAAAGAACTCCCGGGTGAAGTGGACTTCCTGGTGCTTGAGCATCACGAGCGTCCCGACGGCACGGGCTTTCCAATTGGACTGAATGCAACCCAAATCACACCGCTTTCAGCAGTGTTTATCGTGGCCCATGACCTTTTGGATAAAATGGTCAATGAAGGACAGAATTTTTCGATCAAAGCCTTTTTGCAATCCGTCGAACCCGTCTATCAAGGTGGCACTTTCAAGCAGATCTGGAAGACGCTTTCTCAGCAGGCGGACCCTTCGGATGATGCAACTAAAAAGGCCGTTTAGGCTTCATGAATTTGTCGGCCACAACCCACTCTCTCCTTGCCAGCTCCCGCTTTCTTCATAAAAATAAAATCGTTTGGTCACCACTTTGGAGAAGTTATGATGAAAACGATTTTCACGGGCCTGATGCTTCCACTTTTGTCTTTCGCAGCCCCCAAGCCACCGAAAGCTGAAAAAATCCCACACGAAATGAAAGCTCATGGCGATCTGCGCACGGATTTTTACTATTGGCTGCGCGATATCAAAAACCCCAAGGTTAAAAAGCTACTGCAGGCCGAGAATAGGTACTATGACTCGTATTTTAGCAAAGCGGACCTGAAGCTGAAAAAAGATCTGGTCGAGGAAGTGAAAACCAAAATCGAAGAGGACGAGTCCTCGCCTGAAATCGCCTTCGGTGATCATGTTTATTATTCGAAAGCGGAAAAAGGCAAAAACTACCGCAAGCATCTGCGCCGAAACCTGAAGACCGGCAAAGAAGAATTGCTACTGGATGAAAACAAACGCGCTGAAGGAAAAGAATTTTTCGCAGTTCGCGCTAAACACATCAGTCCTGATCTCAAACAAGCGGCCTGGTGTTTGGATTTCGATGGCAGTGGAAAATGCGAAATCGAAATTCAGGATCTGAACACCATGTCTTTCCATAAAACGGGAATCACCGGAGTCTATTGGGGCGCCATGAACTGGGCACCCGATAGCAAATCCCTGTTTTATGTTTTGCCAAACGATGCTTGGCGCCCGGACAGCGTCTGGCTGATGAATGAAAAAGGCGAAAAGAAAAAAGTCTTAGGCGAAACAGACGAGCTCTTCAATCTGGAAGCGGGACTGACGACAGATGACCAAATGGTCCTAGCCGAGTCCGCCTCGTTTGAGACATCCAAGACTTATTACTGGGATGGCTCTGAATTCAAAGAGCTGGTGCCAACCAAAGACAAAGTCCTAATCACGATTGATCACTCGGATTTGGGATACATCGTTCGCAGCAATCACAAACACAAAAACTACGGCATCTATCGCTTCACCAAACCAGGCACACCGATCGAGCAGTGGCAGGAAATCATTGCTCCAGCTGCCAACGCCAAGCTGACTGAGATGGGGCTTTTGAAAGACACGATCGTTTACTCGCTTCTTTCCAAAGGAAATGAAGAGGTTCACACCTATCAGGTTTCAACTAAGACGGATCATAAGATTGATTTCAAGGATCAGACTTACTCGTCGAGCTTTCATGTTGAAGGCTCTCCGCATGCAGCCTATATCGCCTACTCGTCGCCCCTGTCGCCTCCCAAGACGTATCAGCTGCAACTGCCGGCTGGTGATTTGAAACTGATCCACGAAAAGAAATCTCCGTCGCTAAAGCCTGAACTTTATCAGACTGAACTTTTGATGGTGCCGGCTCGTGATGGGAAACAGATTCCGATTCACGTCGTTTACCGCAAGGACATGCGAAAGACGGCGGCTCAGCCAGCCCTGCTTTATTCTTATGGCTCTTACGGTTACACGATTCCATCAGCTTTCAATGAAACACTGTTCAGCTTGCTCGACCGTGGCTTTATCTACATCAACGCCCACATCCGCGGCAGCGATGCGCAGGGTGAAGATTGGTACGATGACGGAAAGCTGATGAACAAGAAAAACACCTTCAACGATATGGTCGATGTGTCGGACTTCTTGATTCAGAAAAAATGGACCTCGCCTGAATTGCTGGCAATTCGTGGCGGCAGTGCCGGTGGCCTTTTGATGGGAGCGACCATCAACCAAAAGCCCGAAAATTTCCGTGCGGTCATCGCTGAAGTTCCTTTTGTAGATACATTGACGACCATGCTGGATCCCACCATTCCGCTGACGACCCAGGAATATCTGCAGTGGGGAAATCCGAATGAGGACGCAGCCTACAAATACATTAAAAGCTATTCTCCATACGACAATGTGGAAAAGAAAAATTATCCCGCGATCTACGTGCAAACAGGCGTCAACGATCAACAGGTCTCCTACTGGGAGCCCGCCAAGTGGGTGCAGAAGCTTCGCGAGTACAATGTTTCAAACCATCCGGTCATCATGAAGTGCAATATGGGCGCGGGCCATGGAGGCGCTTCGGGACGATACAAGCGCTACGAAGAGATGGCCGAGAAATATGTGTTCTTGTTAAAAGAGCTGAATGTGAAATAAGAAGAGAGGCTCTTTTGGAGCCCCTCTTCAAACAAAGGACGTCAAATCATCTGAAAAGAGACGGCGTCACTTTCCGAATTGCCTTTCCTCTTAAGCCGCGATCGGAGTGAAATTTCGCGCCGAAAATTTAGCTCCACGACGGCGGTCGATTTTTTTCATGAGCATACGCTTCATCGCATGAGCAGCTTCATAAACGGCCGTTCGAAAATCATGAGAAGCGCGGTGAGTTTTATAATATTTTTTCGAAGCCGCTGACTTGATCGTAATCTCACAGATAAAGTGCGGCTTTCTGTTTTGACTGCGGCGACTGTCTTCGTCGACTGTCATCCGCAGGTGGATGTCCCGCTCATTTTGCATAAAATGATCCACCAAGGCCCATCCTTCACGCTGAAGAAACTCGTCCATGCTTTCTGTCTTTTCGATTCCTTTTGTGAAAAATTCTGCTCTCATAGAGAACTCCTTTGTGGACTCTGATTGTCTCTCCAATTGCATTTGGGAACTATTCGATAGTTTTGATAGGAATATTCATTTTTTCGAATGCTGTTTTTTGCTTCAAAATTCAAAGACAAATCAATCGCTTGGAGCAAGCAGTTATTTTTATGGGTGGGATTGCAATTTTCAATCACGACGGATCAGGACTGAAGCTCGATCTGGATCTTTTGTGTGAAGAAAAACTATTTCGAAGAGTCGCCAGCGCCTGATTCGGTCTTTTCAGGCGGATTTGGCAAAGACAAAATACGTCGGCCGACCGGATCGATCAGCAATTTCACAGGTTTTCCTTTTTTCTGTGATTCTTCGCAGGCCGCATAGATCTTGTTGTGTCCGGAATCTTTGGGAATGATCAGGCTGTCTTTGAGATCTTTGAAAAAGACTTCCGTTTCCGGATTGGCCCGGATCAATCGAACGACGCCGGAGACTTCTTTTGCCTGCACTCCCCGAATCCAAATCTCTTCGGCGGGTTTTGCTTCGCCAGTTTTGGTCGTTGAGATCGAGCCCAGCATCTTTTCGGCGGTTTTATCAGTCGCTCTATCTGCCGAGCCTGCATCTGATTTCTCATCCTCATCAGACTGAATGGGTTCAAATTTGGGTTTGGAATCAGCGGCCCCAGCATGCAATACAGGCGCTAAAATCAGCCAAAACCCCAGGAAAATTTGAATCCATGCGATTGTCGTCTTTTGCATAGCTTATTGAAGCTTGAGAATTGTGCTTTGTCAGCTCCTGGATTGACAGACCAGACCCTCCGAATGAAACTGAAGTCTGTATGAGAATCCTGCATTTGCTCTCACAAACCGAGCTGACCGGCGCCGAGGTCTACGCCAAGACCTTGATGGATTCTCAGGTCCGTGACGGTCACCAGGTGTTTGTGATTTCCGACAAAATGCATGTGCCGATTCCAGCTCCGTTGACGGCGATGAGCATTTCAACTTCCAGCTTCTGGCAGCGGATCCAAAATATTTTACAACTGCGAAAGTTTCTGGAAGCCCAGCAGATCGAGGTCATTCACTGTCACTCTAGAGGCGCTGTTCGACATGCCTTTTGGGCTCGCCTGCGCCGGCCCGTGGCCTTGGTGACGACCTTACATGGCCGACAGCATTTTTCTTGGTCCAAGCGCCTGATGAATCTGTACGGCGAAATTCTGATTGCGATTTGCGAAAACGTCAAATCGGCCATGGCCCATGACTTTCGCATGTCGACCAGCTCGATTCGCGTGATTCGAAATCCGGTCCTTCCTGCTTCCAGCACAGCGAGCAGTGGAAAAACAGCACCTCATATCGCCTTGATCGGACGAAGCTCGGGCCCCAAGGGCCAGCGCTTTGAACGAATCGCCGAGAACTGTTTTGAAAAATGGCTGGCTGAGCAGCCGAATCTGAAAATCTCCATCATCGCACCAAACCCCGAGCGCTTTTCACCAGCCTTTCACCAACGCATGCAAGATCTCCACGCCATATATCCGGGAGCCATCGAAGTTCTTGGCCGAGTTCCAGATCTTCAAGCTCGTCTTTCACAGTTTGATCTCGTCCTGGCTTCGGGTCGCATTGCGGTTGAGTGTGTGCTTGCCAAAGTTCCACTGCTAGCCATCGGCGAATACGCCAGCCACGGCATTCTCACACCTTCCAAACTTTGCACATCTCTGCAATCGAACTTTGGCGATATCGGCGATCAGCGACTGGAAATTCTGCTCAACACAAACGATATCGCGACAGAAATTTCAAATTTCTTGCGCGGACACCGCCCCATACCTGCGGATCTGGAAAATCTCAGGTCCCGAGTCGAGGCCGAGTTTTCACCACGACTGGTGCATGACGAAGTGATGGAGGCTTACCGGGCCGCGATCTTCAAACGGCATGTTCCCAAGTGGACGCCAGTTTTGATGTATCACAAAATTCCCGACCAGGACCTCCAAAGCAAACATCGGATTTTTGTTTTGAAAGAGCGCTTTGAAAAGCATCTTCAGTTTTTCCGTCAGCGCGGATTTCAGACAGTGACCTTTCAAGATCTGATGCAGTACTGGACGGGAAAACGAAACTACCAAGAATTCCCGCGCAAACCTTTGATCCTGACTTTTGACGACGGCTATATCGACAATCTGACCAATGCTCAGGGACTTTTGAAAAATTCAGGCTTTCGCGCCGTCATCTTTCTGCTCGCCAATCACAGCATTCGTGAGAACACCTGGGATGCCGACACCGGCGAATCCCCACATCTTTTGATGGGCTTAGAGGAAAAACAAAAACTGGATCCTCAGGTCTGGGAGATCGGAAGCCACGGTTTCAATCACCTGCATTTACCAAAGGCCACCGACCCTGAAGTTCTGTACGAGATGCAAGAATCCAAAGCCTCACTGAAACGCGATCTTCAGCAGCCGATCTATGCTTTTGCGTATCCGTTTGGCTCGACCAATGCACACGTAGCAGGGCTTGCGAAAGATGCGGGTTACAAATTTGCGGTCAACACCGACCAAGGCGGATTGCATTTGGCCGATCAGCCGCAGTCGATTTTTCGCGTGAATATCTTTCCGGAAGACGGAGTATTTGAGCTGTGGAAGAAGACGAGCTCATGGTACCGCCGGTATTTTTATCGAAAGCGTGGGCGGTAGTTTTTAAGCAATCCCGAAAGCGCGAAGGCCTTGCACACAGATCACAGCCAAAACATAGGCCACGACGTTGAACAAAATCAGCTGAGTCACGGCAAAGCTCCAGGATTTGTTCTCCTTCAGCTGCACCCCGACCGTCGACATACACTGAAGCGCGATCATAAAGAACATCAAAAGCCCAACAACAGTGGCCACCGTAAAGATCGGCGTGCCGTCAGCGAAGCTGGCTTTTTGCATTTCACCTAGCATGCCTTCTGCGACTGCGTCCTCTTCACCGGTGATATTGAACATCACGGCCATCGACGACACGAAGACTTCACGTGCGGCAAAGGCCGAAAGCAATCCCACACCCACGCGCCAATCAACTCCCATAGGACGGAAGATTGGCTCGATCACATGTCCTGCTTGCGCAAGGTAACTTCCCTGCAAACGCTCGGGATCTTGAACTTGATAGTTCGGGAAGGTGCTACCAACCCAGATCAAGACTGCGAACAAGAAGATCGCAGGACCTGCACGCTTTACGTAAGACTGGGTGCGAGTCAGCGTTTGCTTCAGGATCACTCGCATCTGTGGACGGCGATACATCGGAAGTTCCATCATAAATAGAGACTTCTCGCGTACAGCGATGATCTTATTGAGGATTGCAGCCGCAACCGCTCCGATAAAGGCCGCACCCATATAAAGAGCCGCCAACGCAAATCCAGCTTTCCACGGTGGCTGATTCAAGAATACAAATCCCAAAAGCAGCGAATACACCGGAAGTCGAGCCGAGCAGGTCATCAGTGGTATGATAAAGTTGGTGATCCAACGATCGCGGGTCGAGCTGATATTTCGGGTTGCCATGATCGCCGGCACCGCACAGGCAAAGCCCGACAAGATCGGCACGAAACTTCGGCCGCTGAGACCGATCTTTGAAAATGGTTTATCAATCAAAGTGGCTGCCCGAGCCAAGTATCCAGACGACTCGAGCAAACCGATTCCAAAAAACAAAATAAAGATCTGCGGTACAAACACCAGAACCGCGGCAAAACTTCCGACGATTCCGTTGCCAAGAAAATCCGTCCACAGACTTCCTGGATCTCGGTTCAGGACCCACTCTTTCAGGCTTGAAAATCCACCATCGACCAAATCCATCAGCGGGGCGGCACCTGAATAGATCAACGTGAAAAGACCCCACATGATCAAAAAGAAAATCGCGAGACCAAAAATCGGATGCAACAAAATACGATCGGCCTTCGCCGTCGTCTCATAAATCTGGGAAAGATTATGTCCTTTTTGCGCGGCTTTACGGGAGGCCTCTTGAGAAATCGATTCAACTTTTTGCAGATTTTGAACCATCTGTTGCTCGGTCCAAGGGTCCAGCTTTTTTGGATTTGGATTGGGCTTAAGCTCGTGCAGAGCTTTCAGAAGATCGTTGATCCCGCCGCCCAAGATTCCATCCACACTGATGACCTTGGTTTGAAATTCTCGTTCGATCACACCAAGATCCAGCTCGATCTGATTCTTTCGCAAAAGATCCGCCATGGTCAGCGCGATCACAAACGAGAATCCAGCTTCCTTGAGTTGCTTGGCGATCAGCAAGTGACGGCCCATTTGTGTGCCGTCGACCACCAAGATCACGCGGCTAATGGCCTTGTAGTCTGGGTGTTCATAAAGTGCTTTCAGTGTGACTTCTTCATCCGCGCTTTTCGGAAACAAACTGTAAGTTCCCGGCGTGTCCATCACGGTGAAGGTCGCTTCTTTCACGACGTCTTTATAGCGCTCGGCTAATTTACCGACCGAGTATTCGATCGTCGCACCCGGATAGTTCACGGTCTTAAAGCGTGAGCCCGTCAGCCAATTGTAGAGAGTGGTCTTTCCAGAATTCGGAGCCCCGACCAGGGCCACACATGTCGAAAGAGTATTTGTCAGATCAATTGAATTAGGGCGCATTGGGCTTCCTCGAATCTGAGAGCAAGGACCGTATTCCCGAAGCGATAAAGCAGCGGCCCGCCAAATGGAGCGCGACCAACGGGCGTGACTTCTAAGCCTTGATGAAGGCCCATTTCTTTCAGGCGTTCCACCAGCACGGAATCTCCATGAAACCCTTCAATTCGGGCGCGCAAAGCGCCTTGTTGGCTGGCTTTTTCCAAGGTCGTTGTCGCTGCTTTTGAGAATAAATCTGTCAGTGTCATCGTCTTCTGTTGATACAGGCCCGACTGGACGAGAGGCAAGAACTTCAAGCTGTTTCTCACATATGAAAGTTAGATGAAAATGGACTTAAGCCTGATCTCGGGACTGCCGTTGGTCTACACAGATGAAAGACCACCTACCCAAGTCTATTTGGATCATCGTCGTGACATTTTTACTCACTTTTGTGAGTCCCGTTTTTGCTTTGGATGTCTGGAGTTTTCCAAATGAAACCGAATTGAAAATGCTGGTTGTCACCAATCTCAAGTCTCAACCGAAGAACTTGTGGCTGGCGGGTCCGAATCTTCAAGAAGAAACTCGCTATGAGATCCCCGCTTATGGTCAACTTGAAATTCCACTGATCGATTTCAAACAGCACC
>CBIHPB010000127.1:0-9896 GCA_966211485.1 uncultured Bdellovibrio sp. | reverse complement strand
GGGCGGGCTTGCTCGTACTTTTCCAGACGATACAGGCTCATCGCCATCCAATAGGTCACACGATCCTTCGGGAAAGACTTCCATCCCCGTTTGTGGGCTTTGGATTCCTTCAGCAAAGTTGCGAAGGCCGATTGAGCGCCCTGATAGTCGTTTCGCAGATAGCGGATCCATGCCAAATGCCAGCGGGCATCACGAGACAGTCCCGAACCCGGATAGACCTTCATAAACTCTTGGAACTTTCGAGCGGCTCCATCATAGTCTTGAAACTGGTAGCTCATGAATGCGGCTTGATACAAAGCCTCTTTCCCGTACTTTCCACGCGGTGCCAATTTGTAAATGCGATAGTACGAACCAACCGCTGCCTGAGTCTCCCCAGCACGAGCCGATGTGGTCGCGAATAAATTTAAGAAACCGACGTTGGTTTTTTCCTGCTCGTAATATGGCAGCAGAATGTCCAAAGCTTTTTTGATCTCGCCGTCATGAAGCCAATAGCCCACTTCCAAACGGTCGACCTCGAATTTTTCCGAAGCACCCGTCTGGCCACGCAGAGTTTGGATTTCTTGGTAAGCTTTTTCGTTCAGGCCTGCCCACTGCAAACTTTTGATCCGCTTGCGGCGATCTTCGTTGGTGATCGGACATTTTGTTGGCTGACCTTCGAATTCATCCGAAGCCAGCTGCGGTCCCCACTTGTCGATTTTCTGGTACTGCGGATAAACGGTGTAAAGCTTCTTGATCCATTTGCAGAAAGGACCGGTGTTCCCCATCCCGCGTTCGGCATGGGCGAGATAGTAAATCGTCTCGGGATAGCCCTCCTCACGGCGCTGGCGTTTTTCCAGCTGGGTCAAAAGAAGCTTGGCATGCCTAAAATTTTTCTCGGCCAGTTCGATTTGTGCCAATTGAAACTGCGCTTCGATCTGCATACGAGCATTTGGAGAAAGCTCCAGGATCGATTGGTATTGAACCTTGGCCTGATGGAACTGCTGCTTTTGCGTCAGTAATTTTCCGTAGTAGTAATGTACATACTCGGCCAGATTGTTTTTATTTTTTAGCAATTCCTCGAAGACCGTCTGCGCCAGATCCGTTTGCTCGAGATCCAAGGCCAGCAAAGCTTTTGCCATCAGCATCAGCTTTTTTTCTTCCGCATCTTGGGTCTTTTCAATTTCCCGATCGATATCGGCGAATTTCTTCAGCTGATCCTCTTTCGAGGTCTTCTGCATTTTTTCGCGATACTGCCGGAAACGGCTAAGGAAGTCCGACTGCGCCTGCGCGGGAGTTGAGATAACAGAGCCACCCAGCATTGCGCAGCAAAGCAAGGTCGCCACAACCGAATTCATCCGTGAATTTCTTGTATTGGATTTTCTCATGAGACTTTCAATGATAGCGAAAGAACGACCGAAGTCGAAGCGTAAATCCCATCATCGATCAAACACATAGCACTGGACCAAAGTACAGGTTGGCCGATTTTCTCTGGGGTTTCAGTTTTGACTGCGGCTTAGGCGGCGCTTCGCCCCCGAAGCATCGAGAAATCCTTGCGCGACAAAGCACTGAGATAAACTTTGCCCTGGAAAGTTTCGACTTCCACGGTGATGCAAGTCGCTTTGTCCAAAAGCTTCAGATTGATGTCTTCAGCCCGCGCATTCGGTACCTGGGTCAGACCCACCAATCGCGGCTGCCCGCCCATGCAAATCTTTAACTGTGGAAGCGCGATCTCCACCAGCTCCTGAACCAAATCCCGAGCCAGGCCATCGAATTTGCGTCCATATTCTTTGATCGAGGAAACTTCCGAAGCCAACTGCCGATCGAAAAAAGTACCGTCTAAGCTGACGCTAAAAATTGATTTCGATGTGCCAGAACTCAAGGTCAATATCGAATGAACATCACCTTTCATAGGCACACCTGGCGCTTTGATATAGGGTCTTTGCATTTCCAAGGAGACGCCGGTTTGACCTGAGAATTTCGCTTGGACGGCCTTCAAAAATGGGTTCATCAAATGAACCGAAATTCGCTCGTCCTTTTTTCCATAGCCAATTTCTTTGAAAGTGACTTCGGCCACCTCTTCCGGCGTGCAGGGTTTTTCAAGAAATTTGACGTGATCGTATTCCGTGCAGAAGGGCTGAAACTGGTCGTTCACGTGGGCCGAGATCACCACCACCGGCGTGTTGGAGTTCAGCGAATCATCGGACAACCATTTGATCATGTCGGCACCGGTCATATTGGGCATGCGAAGATCGGTGATAATACAGTCAAAGGACTTCTTGGCCATTTTCGCCATGGCATCGACACCGTCATCGGCCTCCACGACATGCGCTGCCACCCCTTGCGATTCCAGTCTTTTGACAATCGCATTTCGAAACATCTCCCGGACTTCTACTTCATCTTCAGCGATTAGAATCCAGCGCTTATCCATCATAAAGGGCCTCCCACCCCCTTCTTGTCGGCTGCTGTCGCGATCTCATCAACATGACAAGATCACGACATCCATGAAGCCCATCCCCGGTTTTTAAACAAATTATAGATTATACGATTTTTCGTTTATCCAATCGCAGATGGGAACAAACTGAGCGAACACGCTGCCTCGATTGTAAACAGTTTTTTCTTGTCGCCCGGATCCGCCCGGAATGGGGCACTTCAGGGCCTAATCGGGGCATCCGATAAAAATAGTATGAGCTTAAACTCGGTTGATCTCTTCTCATTTCCAATGGCCCTGGCAACCCCAGATGGCCGCCTGCGCGCTGCCAATGCGGCTTGGAAGCTGACGATTGGGATCCCCGAGGACGGCCAACCATTCTTTTTCAAATGGAAGACAGAAGCCGAAAAAGATGGTCTTAGCAAATGGCAGAAGGCTTTGGCTGATCTTCCTGCCAGCGGCCATAAATCGATTTATATTGAGATTGCCGACCGGCAGTTCGATCTCTTTTTGAGCCGCAGCCAAGGGGCCGCCGAGGGCATGATTTGTATCTGGTTTGACGGCAATTTTCGATCGTTCCGCGAGATCGAAAAGCTGGCGCAAGAAGAACGCATGAACGCGATGGCCGAAATGGCCGCCGGAATTGCGCACGAGATCCTCAATCCTCTGACTGTGATCGCTGGCAAAACCTCTTTGCTTCAAGGCATGCTGGATAAGCTCAATCTAGAAGCCCCGGAAAGTATCAACAAATGCACTCAAAGCATCAGCAATCAGTGCACTCGCATCACCAAAATCGTCAAAGCTCTGCGAACTTTCAGTCGCAATGGAATTCAGGATCCTTTTCAGGCCGTTCCACTGCAACAAATCGTCGACGAATCATTGGCCCTTTGCACCGAACGCGCTCGCCTTAAAGGCACCAAATTCACTGTTCAGGAGTTGCCAGATGCACCTTTGGTTCATTGCCGGGCAGTTCAGATCATCCAGATTCTGGTGAATCTTTTGAACAACGCGGTCGATGCAACTCAGGACACCCATCAGCCCGAGGTGCAGATTCAATATTCGGTTTTTAATAGCGGCATCGATATTTTCGTATCCGACAACGGGCCCGGAGTGCCGGATCATATTGCCGAAAAAATCTTCGAACCCTTCTACACCACTAAGGATGTTGGCAAGGGAACGGGATTGGGCCTCAGTCTTTCCCTGCGACTGAGCCAAGACAATGGCGGTAGCCTGAATCTGGATCGTAAGCGGGGCCCATCTTGCTTTGTATTAAGACTGAAAACTGTCGAGAAATTGAAACTGGCCGCTTAGGCCGAGGGGATATGTATGTTCAAGCATCAAGTCGAAGTGTTAAATAACTCGGGTTACGATCTGATTACCGAGCGCCAGCAGCTTCAGGAATTTCTAAAAAAACACGGCCTTGAAACAGATCCCAAATTTTTTGATTTGATTTCAGCCGGAGATATTATCGAGGTGTACTCGGTCCCGGACAATCTTCAGATGTACCAAAACCAAGAGTTCTTTAAAATCTGCTCTTACACTCCCGAGCAAATGTCGACCATTCCATTCCCGAAACTATTCTGGCGATCGGATGAAACCCATGTCGAGCTGATGCGACGTGCGGCGCATGTCATGAAGAACGAAAAAAACTGCGTGCCATGGGGCCTCGACAGTCACGAATTGGTCGAAAGCCTGCATCCCCGCAAACGGACTTTTGAAATGAGCATGGGACAGATCTCCCCATGCTTTGACGTCCACTCCAAAAGCCCGAAAGCTTGGGCCTCGACCTTAAAGGTGACTTTGGTGTTCGAGTGGCAAGAGAACTTGGCTTGAGGCCTTGATCTCTTCCAACAGCAATCGATACACCGAGCATGTCTGCTCGTAGTTTTTCAGAATCTCGATGCGCTCGAGAGGCGTGCACTCTTGGATCTGACGAATCGCCTCTTCGACATGATCGGGATCGTCTTCGGCATGGACACGCACAAAGTGAGTGGCCTCTTTTCCATAGGTTTCCACCAGCAAGCTGTTCAAAGCCGGAAATGTCAGAACCGCCAATTGCTCGAGCGCCAGGATATATCCCAAAAGAGCCTTTGGCTGACGCGATGTTTTGAAAAACTGTGGTTCCCACAACGCGCGTGTCGTTCCCAGTTCGCTGTACTTTTCTCGCTGCGAACCCAGCTTTTCGAGGTCGCGCACGGCCAAAAGATCATGGCTTTGCTCTTCACGAATATGAGCCAAGCTTCGGCGATAATAGGCTTGCTCGTGCACAGACGAGCATCCCGCCGCATAGGCCAGCATGCGCGTGCTGTGAGTCGTGTAGTAAAAACTTTGCGCCAGCCAGCGCTTATAAAACTCCGAGTTTGTCCAAGGCATAGCCTGGAAACTCTGGACCAGCTGATTCATTTCCTTTGAGTTCGTGAATTCTTTCATGGTGTTTTTCTCCTTCTTCTAATCGTTTAAATTCATTCCATTTGACGAACGTGAGATCGGCACAGTTTTTCCACTCGGAAAGCCGGGCGGATTCGCGCGTGATCTCGGCGAAATCGACTTCAACATTGTAGGCCTGAGCGCCCAAGAGCAGCGGCTGGCCTCCATGCCGGTAGAACATGTTTTGTGTGCCACGGTTGTTGCGGAAATATCCCAGCAAGCGCTTGGCCTGGCTCTCCATAAAACGCATCACCGCAAAGCCGATCAGAAGCTCTGAGATCGGCAGGTCTGTTTGCGATTTTCGCCATTCATGATCCAAGGTCATATAGGTGATCACCATAGACAAATCGCCTTTGCCGATGACCTGTTGATACAGAGACTCGGGATAATTGGCGAAGTAGGACATCTTTTGGTGCGTGCGTTTGTTCAGTTCGCAGAAATGATAAAGCAAAAAACCAATCGGTTTCTCGCCAAGGAACAATCCCCCCAGTTCCTTGGCGAGAAAATCATCGCTATTCACTTTTTTGTGTTTCACCTGAAGTTCGTCAAAAGTCTCAAGCCAGATCTTTTCCCAGAGATCAAAGCAAACTTCATTCTCTTTGGAAAAGCGTCCTGGAGATGAAGTGGAAAAATGACGAAATTGCAGTTCCGATACGTGTTTCAAGAAATCCTCACCTGCCAGCAGATAAATAAATTTATACGCCAGACTGTAAATAAATATTTCCGTAGATTGGTTTCTAGTTAGTCATGCGCCCCAAGGGCGGTCAACGCGCGCAGATCGTTATCGCGATCTCTTCACAGGTGAGATATTTCGCGGAAATCCGACATATTCTCGCAACTAACTTGGGGACGTGTGCCGGCAGCGAAGGCACACAAGCCCGCGCGATATTTGCGTCACTCAAAGGCAAGATCCACCAGGGCCGACCTGCTTTGACCATCCGGTCATAATCTTGATGTTCAAGCGGACCAAGGGCCAGAAACCGGCCCTTTCGCTTTAGGGAATCTAAATCTTGCTACAGAATAAGGGCATGGAAGAGTCCTCGGAAGTAGTCAGAGAAACTTATCAAGACGGCGATTTTATTTTCTTCGAAGGCGATGCGGACTATCACTTCTACATCGTCGAATCCGGTCAGGTGAAAATCTTCACTCGCGACAACTCTGGACAAAAAGTTCAAATTACAGAAATCAACGAAGGCGAATCTTTCGGAGAATTTGCCTTGCTGGAAAAACAACCGCGCTCGGCTTCGGCTCAAGCCGTTGGGGATTGCGTGCTGATCAAGGTATCGGAACAAGGTTACGAGCAGCTTCTGGCCGAGCTTCCTGTTTGGGCAAGTTCGATGCTCAAGTCTTTTGCTCAGCGGATGAAATCAATGAACGCCAAACTGAAGGATGTCCCTCAGTTTATGGAAAAGAAATAAATTAAGCTTTGCGAACGGCTTGTTGCCAGCTGATCAGCCGAGTCTTTCGAGATTTGGCTGACATATGCGATTTGAATTCCTGATCCACCATCCAGATGCGCTTGATCTCATCAACGCTGGACCAGAAACCGACACCCAATCCTGCCAGGTAAGCCGCACCGATCGCGGTGGTCTCAATCTGCCGAGGGCGGGTCACAGATGTTCCCATATAATCCGCTTGCATTTGCATCAGCAGATTATTGACCGAAGCTCCGCCATCCACACGCAGGCCTTTCAGCTTCTTGCCGAGATCTTTTTCCATGGCCAAAAGAATTTCGGTGTTTTGCAAAGCCATCGCTTCCAACGTCGCCCGCGCGAGATGGGCCTTTGTTGATCCGCGAGTCAGGCCCGTGATCACTCCGCGGGCTTCGGGACGCCAGTGTGGCGCACCCAAACCGGTCAGCGCAGGAACAAATTCCACACCCTCGCTGGAGGCCACCTGACGAGCCAGCTCTTCGACTTCGGAACTTTTAGAAATGACCTGCAAGCCGTCACGCAACCATTGAACAGCGGCGCCGCAGATGAAAGCTCCGCCCTCGAGAGCGTAGGTCATCTTTTGCTTTGGCAAACGCCAAGCCACAGTCGTCAGCATCTGATGCTTGGAAGTGATCAGCTTTGAACCGGTGTTCATCAAAAGAAAACTTCCCGTTCCGTAGGTGCATTTCGCTTCACCCGCACCGAAACAAGTTTGACCAAATAAAGCGGCCTGCTGGTCGCCAGCGATCCCTGCGATTGGAATTCCGTCTGGCAAAAATCCAAGCCCCTGTGTTTTTCCGAAAATTCCGGATGAATCACAGATCTCGGGCAGCACTTGCTTGGGGACTGAGAAAATTTTCAGAAGCTCGTCATCCCAATGGCCGGTTTGAATATTCATCAGCATGGTTCGCGAAGCATTCGAAACATCCGTCTTATGCGATTGACCGCTGGTTAGACGCCACAGCAGGAAGGTGTCGATATTTCCCGCCAGCAAATCACCGCGTCGGGCTTTTTCATTGGCACCTGTTACGTTTTTGAGAAGCCAGCGGATCTTACTGCCCGAGAAATACGGGTCGATGACGAGGCCTGTTTTCTTGCGAATAAGATTTTGTTTTTTCTCTTTTTTTAATTTTTCGCAAAAATCCTGCGTGCGGCGGCATTGCCATACAATGGCATTATAAATCGGCTTGCCAGAAGACTTTTCCCAGAGCAAAACCGTTTCACGTTGATTGGTGATACCAATCGCTGCGATGTCTTTTCCCGAGATCTTGGCTGCGGTTAATGCCTTTTGCATCGTGCTGGTAACGGATTTCCAAATGTCTTCAGGATTATGTTCCACCCAGCCGGGCTTCGGAAAAATCTGAGGATACTCTTCGTTTACTTTGGCCACCGGACTTCCGGCTTGGTTGAGGATGGAGACAGTGGAGCCCGTTGTTCCTTGGTCAATCGACATGATATACATGGGGTTCATATGATCAACTTTTTCAAGAAGTCGCAAGAGAAGATTTTCAATCTCAAGAACGTCGACAAAGAGACTTTGCTTTACCGCGTTCTTCCGCATTTCTTGATGGAGATCATGCGCAAATATTTCCGTCTGGAAATTGAAGGCATCGAAAACATTCCCAAGCGCGGCGCTGCGGTTATCATTCCCAATCACTCGGGCTATTCGGGTTTCGACGCTTTGATTTTAGCGCACACGATCAACAAAGAAGTTCGCCGCATTCCGCGCGTGCTGACTCATCATTTTTGGTTTTTAACAAAGACGACAGCCATCCCCGCGCAGAAGATGGGATTTACCGAAGCGACTTTTGAAAATGGAATTCACGCTTTGGTTCGCAACAACCTGGTGGTGATTTTTCCCGAAGGCGAGCAAGGCAATTTCAAACCGACCAGCCAGATGTACACGCTTCAGGAATTTCGCCGCGGTTTTGTTCGCATGGCGATTCAAACGCAGTCCCCAATTGTGCCTTGCTTGGTGATCGGTGCCGAGGAAACGCACATCAATCTTTCAAAATTGAAATTCACGAAGTTTCTTCGTGGAACGGTTCTGCCGCTACCACTGAATGTGATCCCGCTGCCGGCGAAATGGAAGATTAAATTTCTGCCGCCAATTTATCTGCCTTACAAAGCTTCGCAGGTCGACGATGCCGAACTGATGCGTGAGATTGCGGAAGAGATTCAAGAGCAGATGCAGGAAGCGCTTTCTGATGAGGTTCAGAAGCGGGGGAGATTTTTTTAGTTCTGAACGTCTTTGGCGATGGCGTCTTGCATCTGTTGCCATTTTTTGATGATGGCGCCGGAGTTTTCGGGCTCGTCTTGGTTTCTGCTGATGAGTTGCGAGACGATGATCATGGCGATCGTGACTGCGATCGAAAGCAATAGCACATATTCAACAACAATTTGTCCACGTTGATTGGATCGATTTTTTTTACTGATCATCCCTTATAGGATGGCATCGGCTCCGTGCTTTTCAACGGGAATTTGTTCCCACTGGTGAAAAGCTTGCAAAGCCTGGTCTAGCACTTGGTCCAGGTTCTGATCCTCGAAGGGGCCGTTGATTCCGATAATGGTGTCGTCCATCAAAAGATCGCTGGCTAGAAAATCTTGGCAGTCGAAGGACATCTGAAAACTTTCGCTGGAAGGATAAAGCATGATCAGAACTGTGCGGTCGTGGGATTTGTGCAGTTCTTTGGCGCGGGCCAATTCGGAAGCGTATTTTTGCTGAAGGGCAAAGTAGATTTTCAAAGCCAGTGATTCGTGTGATTGAGCGAAGTAGATTCGCACAGGCCCATCAAAAATCGCCGAGTTGAACGCGGGATTAAAAAAGCGCGACTGCATCAGTGCTGAGTATGTGCCCTTCATGGCTCTCTCCTAAAGATGTAAGCAATGTCATCCTCAGCCTAGGAAACCTTTGCAGTGGAAATCAAAGAAATTTTAAGGGCGTGACAGATTTTTAATAAATCACGACGCAATACGGTAAATCAGATGAGTGGCTATTATTTCGCAACTGGGCCGATTTTGAAGGTAAAAACTGAACTTCAGCATCTCGTTTCTTAAGATATCACGACATTATTGCCTAATAATTAATCTGTAAAAACACAGGCCCTTCTTGCTGCATATCCTTCAGACAGCTGTTCATTGAGCCCGAACAGTCGAGTGAAATAATTGAAGGCTATTCTCAAATTGAGACAACCGCATTCACCACGCTCGATTTGAACAGTGAACGCCAGTGACGAAATTTGGCGCTGCGGTTGCATTTCCCTCATCACAGGGGGATCAAGTGGTGGGGTTTTCATTCTCAAAAAAATATTCGCTGTCTCTTCTGGCACTGATCCTGTTGCCTTTGCTCTTCCAGAACTGCGCAAAGACGCAGTTCTCAAGTGTTGAATTGGAGAGCACAAGTGAAAAGCAAACTCTTCCGACAGATGAAAACACCGACGACCTCCCGCCTAGCTCATCGCTTCAAAACTGCTCGTTCAACGGACGCACGATCAATAGCGGTGCCGAAGTCACCGCTTATCAAAACTCGACAGTTACCACCGGCAGCGCTTGCGTGAAGGAAACTCGTCGCTGCACGAACGGACATCTGTCGGGCTCTTTCAACTTCGCCGCTTGTACGCCTGGTCAAC
>CBIHPB010000126.1:0-9939 GCA_966211485.1 uncultured Bdellovibrio sp. | reverse complement strand
TGAGATAGTCAGCATCCCCCAGCATGGACGCTCCTTCCGAGATCAGATTCAAACTTCCCTGGAAATTGGGGTCCACCGGATGCCCCGGCAGCACCCAAATGGGCTTGTGCTGATCGGCGGCCTCTTGTGCCGTGACCATCGTTCCACTTTTCCATCTGGCTTCGATCACCACTGTCCCTAGCGCCAGGCCTGAAATCAGTCTGTTTCGCTGAACAAAATAATGTTTTTGCATCATCTGATGATCCGGATACTCGCTAAGAAACGCCCCGCCCTGCTTAAGAATCTGCGACTCGATCTCCAGCAAAGACGAAGGATACATTCGGTCCAATCCCGCTGGCACCAACACCACAGTTGGCCTTCCCGTCAGAAGCGACAACAGATGCGTTTTCTGATCCACACCACGAGCCCCACCGCTGACGGTGAAGCAATCGTTGGTATCTAAAAATTTGGTGAGGTGCCGATCCATCCAAAGCTTGGACATAGCACTGGGCTCGCGACTGCCCACCACCGCCAGCCCCGGCTTTGTCATCCACACGGGCTCGCCCTTTAAGCGCAGAAGATACGGCACTTCTTCAAGATGAAGGTAAGATTTGGGAAACAGCGGATGACCGGGATATAAAAGCAGATAACCTTTTTCGTTCGAGCGGATCAACTCGGTGCGAATTTCTTCTCGCTCCAGTGGCGTGTGTTTGCTGGCAAGGCCCACCATTTCAGGCACCCGACGAAACATCGTCGGGGAAAACAGCGGCTCACCGGCGCGCAAACATTCCAATGCTGACAGAAAAACGGAAAGCTCGGTTCGTCTTTCGCGCGAATAAAGAAAGGCCAAAAGCCAAATGGATGATTCCATGATTTGCTCCTTGCAAAGGCGGAAAGTTCGCGCTTTTTGCAAGGGCCGGACCGCAGACGAAGCCCACCTACCGCAGTTTCAGTGTCCGGAAAGCGGATTTTACTGGGTGCGCATGTGAGGATCTGTTGTATCGCCCACATGGATTTCGTCATGCTCTTCCAGCACAACACCGGTTGCAAAGCCATTGGTGACTTTGACCACTTTGACCGAGCCGATCATGTGCGGATTTTCAAAGGCCCGCGACTTTTCTTCTCGCAAAGGTTGCTGTTTGTAGATGGGATAAGTTTGTCCTTCGGTCAGTCCGCTTCCGGCCAGATAAACCAATGAATTGGGCTCTAACAAACGACGCTGAGTCGTGTGCTGTCCGCCGATCACACGAGCCTGCCCGGTGGCACGGCCTTCGGCCTTGGCGCGAAAACGCGGCACAGATTCCGCAACCAAAGAAGCACCGACCTTGATTGGATTGACCAATTTCTTGACCATGCCACGGAAGAGATTTTCCTCCGTGTTCACGACTTCCAGAATTTCAATTTCACCTTGGACCTGCACGATCTTTCCGACCTGCTTGGTTTCCGGATCTTTGATTTCGTCCAATTCTTGAACGGCAACCAAATGTTTCTGGGTCATCCCGGGCTCGAGGCGAACCACCAGATACTGGTATTCAGCCAAAGTGCCCTGACCCATTTCACCTTCGGTGATGGTGCCGACAGCTGCCGGCGAGGCATCACTGATATAGTAGCCCAAAGGTTCTTCCGATGGCGGGAAAGCGCGTGAAACTTTGGCCGCTTTGATATCTAACTTGGGAACACGACGACCGAATGACCAACTTGGCAAACTTTTTGGAAACTTGGCAACTGGCTTTGCTGGTGCTTCGGGTGGAATTCCCGCAAGTCCTAAAAGCTCTTGATTCTTGGGGTCAATAGACGTGCCGTCGCCTTCACCCGAAGTCAACGGAGGTCCACCGGCCATCACGGCGGCCCCGGCAATACTTTCTGTCGGAGCAGCAGGCAAATCGGACTCTTCCTTTTCGGCCTTTGCTTCGGCCATTGGCTTTTCAGCCGTTTCAGCTGTTTCATCGGACTCTTCGTCTTCTTTACCCTCTTCGACCTTCTCGCCTTTAGCAGCCACGGCCAGCGTTGGCGGTTCGGCCAAAGTTCCCATGGTGAATTTCAAAGTCTGACCGGGACGGATTTCATGTGGATTTTCGATTTTTTCCGCGTTTAAAGACCAAACCTTTGGCCAAAATCCAGGATCGCCAAAGAGAACTTCGCTGAGATCCCAAAGCGTATCGGCACCTTGAATCTGATAAGTCTGAGCTTTTCCCGCCAAAGCGCCGTTCCAAGATTCGGAATTGGTCGGCGTCGATCCGTATTTTTCATAGAGATTATGGAAGCGCTTTTCTTTTCGGAGATCCGGCTCGTCCGAGGCCGCTCGCACGACGACGGCTGAGGCCGATGCCAACAAAAAAAGAAAAAGAATTTTTCGAATCGATCCAGTGGACAACAAACGGCACATCCTTGTGTCATGTTGCAAATCAAGTTGTACAAAAGCGTCGCGCGTTTACTTTTACTATTTCAGTAACTTCAATTCAGTTCCAGCACGCAAAGCTTCGGGACTTCCCGGATAAGACTTTTGGACTTTCGCGAAAACCTGGCGTGATTCATCCGTGAGATTCATTTTCTTCAGCGTCACACCTTTGGCAAACATGGCACCCGCGGCCTTGTTGCTGAGCGGATATTTTTTCAGAACCTGATTGAAGTTCTTCAGCGCTGGACCGTAGGCCTTATTCGACAGCGACATCAATCCCGCCAAATAAACCGCATCATCCATCAAAGAACTTTTCGGATAACGCTGTTGGAACGCCTGGAAGCGAGAGACGAAAGCGATCTCGTTGTTGCGCTCGTAACTGCCCAGCAGCTCGGCATAAAGATCTTTTTCGCTGAGATTTTTTTGATCCAGGATTGGCGAAACCATTTCGATTTTTTTGTTCTGCGGTCGCGCCTGCATCTGAACGGACGAGCTGGCACCGGCTGTGGACGCGGCAGCTGGGTTTAGTTGCGCTTTTTTATTCAGCACTTGATTGCGATCTTTCAGATCTTGCAAAGCCTCTTCGTGCTCGCGCTGCTTGCGCTCCATCTCCAAAACTTTTTGAGTTTTGACGACAGACGCTGTCGACTTCGATGGTGTTGTTTTTTTGCTTGCACACGCGGGCAGCAGGGACAGACTCAAAATTGCTGATAAATAGATCAAATTTCTCATAGAAACAGTATGACACGCCCACACTTCCAGCGAAAACAAAAACTTGAATTGGTACTTATCCACATTTTTTGGGGAAAGAATATGAACCTAGACCTTAGACCATTGATTGAATAAGGGTTTCAGCCAAATGCTCACCACTTCAGCATTGATATCTACTTGAAATAAATAGTTTATTTGTGAATTTAAGGAAACATGAAGGATGGATGTGACAGAACTTAAAATCCGAATGACCGGACAGGACGGATCTGCCAACAGGAAATGACAGCAATTAGAGCTAGAACTTGATCGGTCTTCGCTTTGCAGAATGCGCTCTGAATGCGGATCTTACTTGGTTTGATTATTTTATGTGCAACATTGCCGTGCTTTCACTTGCTTGAAAGAGTCGCAGAACTTTCGCATCCCATGCAGGCAACTTGCACACGGACTTTTTCAGAGTCTTTCAGACACAGAGAACTGGCCCGCGGATTCATTTGCGGCGCTTCGCTTCAAAACTCGAAAGAGCAGTGGCTGTTCCAACAATCTGGCTTGATTCACTTGATTGTTGTTTCTGGTGGACACCTGCAGATCCTGACATCGGTTTTGCTCGAGTGCTCGCCCCTGTGGTTGCGGCGCAGGTCCCGCGCCTTTCATTGGATTCTGGGCCTGATCCTTTTCGCTTATTGTCTGATGACCGGATTTCAAGCACCGGTCGTACGTGCTTTGTTTTCCCGACTGTTTTCATTTCTTTCCACTCGCTGGCGTTGGAATTGGGACGCTTCGAAATCTCAGATTGCCGCTGCGGCTTTGGTGCTGACTTTGTTTCCGGAATGGATTCACAGTCTTTCATTTTATCTATCTTGGTTGGCATCGATTGGATTTTTGCTGTCACCGCTTTGCTTTCGCTATGATCGGCGTGGCGCTAAATTTTCTTGGCTTCAGCTTTGCCTCACCTGCGGGCTGATTCAGTCCTTTATCGCCGCAGTCTTTGGTTGGTTTTCGTGGCTGGGATTGATGATGAATGCCGTTGTCGCCACCCCGTTGGCCGTGGCGCTAATTCCTCTTTCACTGGCGCCCATCATTTTCAAACCCGCGACAGCCATCGTGGATGAAATCTGGGATTGGCTGATCAAGGGCCTCGAACTTTCCGTTTATTACAGCCAAACCAATTCCGGACCCTCCCTCCCCACACCGAATTGGAATTTTCTCTGGGCTTTTTTGCTAGGCCTCTTATTTTTGGCCAGCATTTTGATTCAACAGCGATATCGAGGTTCGCATGTTTAAGTGTCTCGTGATTTGCATCAGCTGTGCGATCTTACCGGCAACCAGTTGGGCACAGTCGCAGCTGATTGTTTGGAACGTTGGCCAAGGGCAATGGATCACCGAGGTCCACGCCGATCACTGCGTCCACTATGATCTGGGCGGGGAATTCGATGTGACCATGCAGGCTTTGAAACTTTGTCGCGGGAAGAAAAATATCCTGCATCTCTCGCATTGGGATTGGGATCATATTTCGTTCGCCGCCGGATTTGCGAGACAAGCATTCGATGCCTGTCTCAGCGCAAGGCCGGCAGGCCTTGCGACCCGATTGAAGCTTCGATTGATTTCAGAAATTCGCCTGTGCAATTCGGCTGAAAAGTTATCGGAGAAAATTCCAGATTATCAAACCCTGTTCACGGGCGAAGGACAGACTCAGGCCAATGACGCAAGTTCGGTTGTCTACTCGCGCGCCTTTCGCACATTGATTCCCGGTGACTCGACACGTGCAATGGAGAAGCGCTGGCTTTGGGAGACCTCCGGTCAGACAGAAGGGTTGATTCTGGGACATCATGGAAGCCGCACCAGCTCGTCACCGGCTTTGCTTGAGCATTTGCCGCATCTCAAATGGGCCGTAGCTTCGGCGCGCAAAGCTCGGTACGGACATCCGCATCTGATCGTGCGTGAAACTTTACGCGAGATGCACATTCCACTCCTCAGAACCGAGGACTGGGGGAACCTGCATTTTTTGAAGGAGGCTGGAAAGCAATGAGCTCACCTGGCGCTCCAAAAACAAAAAGCCCCGGGTTTATCACCCAGGGCTTTCAAAGTTCGTTTTGATTCAATGAACCGATTACACTTTGTATGGTCGGTATTCCATCGCCAGATCGCGTGCAACTGGCTCGTAGCAAACGTAGCCGCCGTACACGTTCAAACCTTTGTACAAGGCCTTGTCTTTTGCGATCGCGTCTTCAACACCCATCGCTGCCAACATTGAAGCGTACTTCAAAGTCGTGTTGGTCAGCGCATAAGTCGAAGTGCGAGACACAACGCCTGGCATGTTTGGAACGCAATAGTGGATCACGCCGTCGACTTCGTAAGTCGGATTCTGGTGAGAAGTCGGCTTACAAGTCTCGATGCAACCACCCTGGTCAACCGCAACGTCCACAACAACTGAACCCTTTTGCATTTGAGAAACGGTTTGCTTGCTGATCAAAGTCGGAGCTTTGTGACCCGTGATCAAAACACCACCGATCAAAAGATCAGATTCGATTGCAGACTGCTCGAGGTTTTGAGCGTTTGAGAACAAAGTTGTGACGCGACCTTGGAAAACGTCGTCCAGGTATTCCAGACGAGCCAAGTTGACATCCAGGATTGTGACGTCAGCGCCCAAACCAACTGCCATTTTCGCAGCGTTTGTACCAACCACACCACCACCGATGATCGCGACTTTACCAGGTTTTACGCCAGTCACGCCGCCCATCAGGATGCCTTTTCCACCGTGATCTTTTTGCAGGTAGAAAGCACCGATCTGAGTCGCCATACGGCCGGCAACTTCAGACATCGGAGTCAAAAGAGGAAGTGATCCGTCTTCTTTTTGGATTGTTTCGTAAGCAACCGCTTTCACTTTGCGCTCGCACAAAACTTTGGTCAGCTTTGGTTCAGCAGCCAAGTGCAAGTAAGTGTAAAGGATTTGGTTTTCTTTCATCAAAGTATATTCATCGGGAAGTGGTTCTTTCACTTTCACGATCATGTCGGCTTTGGCGTAAACTTCAGCCTTTGTGTCGATGATTTTCGCGCCGGCTTTTTCGTAAGTTTGGTTGCTGATACCAGAACCAAGACCCGCGTCTTTTTCAACGATCAAAGTGTGGCCTTCTTTGACCAGCTGGCGAACGCCGGCTTCGGTCATGCCCACTCGGTTTTCACTGATTTTAATTTCCTTTGGAACCCCAACGATCATAGTGACTCCTAAATTCTCTCGGTCTTCGATTGAGAGATCTGAAATGGTCCATTTTTTTTGAACGTCGGGAGTGTGCCAGAACTCGAGCAAAGCTTCCAGTGCAAATCCATAGGCTTGCGGCGACAACCCTACGCGTTGAAAGGCTTACAGGCGGCGGCCTAGTGAACTTGGGTTAAACATTGGTTTTTGCTGGATAAACTAGGTTTATTCGCTGGGCAGATTGTGGCGCATGGCCAGGTCTTCGCTGATGTCAGCGCCCAGCTCGATATGTTTGTAGGAATCTTTGGCGTCGATGATCTTACGGATCATCTTGTTCATGACGTCGTGACCAGCCTTGTGCAGAACCACGTGGCCCATCAAAGGCATCCCCAGGGTCACCAAATCTCCCAAAGCATCCAAGGTCTTATGGCGAACGAATTCGTCGACGTAGCGAAGGCCGTCGGGGTTCATGATTTTAGTGTCGTCCAGAACGATCGCGTTCTCGAGACTTCCACCCAAGGCCAGTCCGCGGGCTTGCAGGGCTTCGACGTCTTTCAAGAAGCCGAAGGTGCGGGCGTTGGCGATTTCGCGGGTGAAACTTTGATCGTTGATATCCAGATCCAATTTCTGCCGGCCAATTGCCGGATGCGGGAAATCGATCGTCACGGTCACGCGCAGGCCGTGATAAGGCACCACGTAGGCCTGCTTTTCACCTTCTTCGAAATAAATCGGCTGAGTGATGTAGCAGTACTTGCGCGGCTGATCTTGCTCGGTCATTCCCACGGCGTGCAGGGCTTTCAAGAATTCCTTGGCGCTGCCATCGCAGATCGGGATTTCGGGGCCGTCGAGCTCGATCAAAAGATTATCAATTCGCAAAGCTGAAATCGCGGACATGCAGTGCTCGACCGTCGCGACTGAAAACACCGGGCCACCCAAAGTCGTCGCGTATCCGGTTGCGGAAACATGATGAGCATGCACCCGCAACGAAGGATTCCCCGGAAGATCCGAGCGAACGAAATGAACGCCAGTGTTCGGAGGTGCAGGAACGAAAGTCAGTGTGCACGGACGTCCCGAGTGAAGACCGACTCCGTTAACCACTGTTCGTTTGCGAATTGTTTTCTGCAGAAACATGAATCTTAAGATTAGCCCAATCGAGCGGCGGGAACAAATATTTTTCCGACCGGCAGGCCTTCCCAATTCATCACATCCGGTTCAGTGTGGCGGGAAAGCTTCAGAAATTCGTCGTCTGACAAAGCGCCAAGCTTTCTTAACAAGTAACCGGTCGCCACCCGTGCCGCCCGGGCGTGCCCGTCACGCACTTTCAAGGCAAATGACAGTCCTTTTTCCAAAAGCACGCCGGCATAGACGCCTTCGGCTCCGCTTTTCAGAATCATGCGCGGATGAGTCGTCGCCATCAAATCCGAGACAAAATCCCCCGCCCCACCCACAAAGTAAGGGTGTTTCAAGACTGCTTCGCGAATGGTGTTCGCTGCGGATTTTCGGTCCTGTGAAAAAGCCGGCGTCTCCGGAATCAAGATCGAAAGCCCCCGCGCCACACCCGAAAGTCGCATCGAGTAAGTGGGAATCCCACATCCATCGACTCCCCACTGAGCGCGACCCAAATCTTCGCCGCTGACGTCGGTCAAGATTTGGCGCAGGCGTTTTTGCAGCTCGTGATCGTATTCGTGATAGCCGCGATGATCGACCTTCAAGGTCTTCAGCGTGCACAGCATGCTGGTGTGTTTTCCGGAACAATTATTGTGGCGGCGAAGCGGCGCTTGTCTCTGCCGGATCAACTCGCTTGCGGTGGCATCGTTGTAAGGCGGATGTGCTCCACAAACCAGATCTTCTTCGCTACATCCAATGCGGTCCAGCCAGCTCATCACCAGTTCGGTGTGCCGGTGCTCGCCATTATGAGACGCGCAGGCCAAGGCGATGTGGCGCTGGTCTAGGTCCCACTGGGCATGCGCACCGGATTCGATAAAGCTTAAGGCCTGTATCATCTTGATCGACGAGCGCGGATAAGTCGCGATCCGGTCGCCGTCACCAAAACTGGTCAGGGTCTGACCCTTTTCATCGACGACGACCGCGTCCACAAGATGGACACTTTCAGTCAAATTTCCGCGAGTCACATGAACTTCAAGAACAGGATGAGATTTTTGCAGGTTCTGCCGATGAAACATAGGCGGAGAATACTGGATTGAAAACCTTCAAAGGTCAACTCTCACGACTGCTTTGGCTAATCCTGACAGGATGGCTGCTGACATCTTGTGCCTCGACATCCGATTACGAGCGCATTGAACAGCGGCAAAGTGGAAGCAAAGCCCGAGCAGCGGCCTACGCGGCAGATGGTTTTACATTGGATCATCGCTCGCCCGACCAGCGGCCTTTCCGCGCCTGGGATTTCTACTACAAACACTGCGCGCTGGTGAGCCGGAATCCATATCCCAACCGCACCGAATACGAATGCGCCGATCCACGCTAATGCTTTCAGTCTGACTTCGGGTCCTGCTTCAAGCTGAGACAAAACCTTTCAATAAAGATTTCCCCAGACCTTCAAGACGGCGACATTTTTGTCGATAGAGAGTTGTCGAGTTTTCAATGACAACTTTGAGGAGTGGCTTTCATGAGCATGATCGATCGTTACCGTAAAAAAGGCGGCTTTGTGCAACTGTTGAATCTGATCGAAACGACAGGCAAAGACAAACAAGAGAAATTCCTGAAAATGATCGCCGAAGAAAGCCCAGTTTGGGAAGCCGAAGTCCGCAAGCGCCTGCTGACTGTCGATAAAGTTTTGGGCTGGAATCCGACTTTCTTGGCCGAGATCTTCCCGCGCGTGGCACCTTTGCAACTGGCGATGCTGGTCGGTGGTCTTCCGCAGGAAAAAGCCGACCTGTTTATGAAAGTTCTGACTTACAAAGAACGCCGTCAGGTTGAAGAGATCCTGAAAGACAAAAAGCCGGCGGCTGGCGAAACAGCTTCGGGCCTGATGAAGCTTTTTGCTGAAATCCGCAAGATGGAAGCCGAAGGCTCGCTGAAGTTTGAAAAGTGCGACCCTGAAATGGTCATCCCCGAGAACTTTGAAGATCAATTGGGTAAGGGAGTCTCCCCTTTCCAAATGCCGGTTTCAGCGGCCGACATGCATGCACATGCGCCATCGACTCCGCCTCCGGCCGGGACGCCCAGCAATGTGGCGGAAGAACTGACAAGCCTGCGCCGCAAACTTGTCCAATTGACCCAAGAAAACCATCGCCTGCAGCAAGACAACCAGGTGATGAAGGAAAAGCTCGATCAGATTAAGAAGATCGCTTAGTCCTTTCAAATTTTATGATTCACATTGAAGGAGGAGTCGAAGACTCCTCCTTTTTTATTTTCAGACTTCGATTTGTTTTGCATGACGATTTCGTTATCGAATTCGCTTGCAATGCGTTAGCGCCTGCGTCCCTCTGGATTTCCCCTCGCCATTCGCTATCATTATCTCATCAAGGAGGACCTGCTAATGAAAGCAATCATGATGATGCTGGCATTGTCGCTGACAAACACAGCATTCGCTATTTATGACCCCACTCAATTCCGTAACGTTCCCGATGACCAAGTCATCGAGCAACTGAACTCATCCGGCAAGATGGCTCTGAAAAACAACATGAGCATCCTGGTT